>DATJRY010000008.1 GCA_035504415.1 Candidatus Sulfotelmatobacter sp.
GACGCCGTAGGGCCCCTCGCCTACGCGATCAAGGCGCGCGTGCAGCTCCTGCGCGACGTGGGGGCGGCGCTCTCGCCGTTCAACGCGTGGCTTCTGCTGCAGGGGCTCGAGACGCTGGGTCTGCGGGTCGAGCGGCACAGCAGCAACGCGCTGCGCGTCGCGGAGTTCTTGCGCGACCATCCGAAGGTGCTCTGGGTGCGGTATCCAGGGCTGCCCGGCGACCCTGCCTACGACAAGGCGCGGAAGTACTTGCCCGCGGGCGCCGGCGCGATCGTGACGTTCGGCGTGAAAGGCGGCGGCGAGGCGGCCCGCGCGCTGATCGACCGGCTCCAGCTCTTCTCGCTGCTCGCGAACGACGGCGATGCGAAGTCGCTGGTGATCCATCCCGCGTCGACGACGCACCAGCAGCTCACGCCGGCCGATCAGATCGCCAGCGGTGTGAGCGACGACCTGGTGCGCCTCTCGGTCGGGATCGAGTCGATCGACGATATCCTGGCCGACCTCGCGCGGGCGCTCGAGGCGGCGTGAGCGCAGCGGTCCGGATCGACGAGCGCGACGTCGCGATCGGCGCGCTGGAGCTGGCCTCGGGGACGGTGCTTCCCGAGGTCGTCCAGCGCGTCACGCGCTACGGCGTCGCGCCGGCCGCCGACGGTTCGAACGTCGTGCTGGTGCCGCACGCGCTGACGGGCTCGTCGCGCGTCTTCGAGTGGTGGGACGGCATCGTCGGCACCGCCGCGCTGTTCGATCCCGATCGCTGGTGCATCGTCGGCGTCAACGCGCTGGGTGGCTGCTACGGGTCGACCGGGCCGACGACGCCGGCGCCCGACGGCCGGCGCTGGGGACCGCGCTTCCCGGTCGTGACGGTCGGCGATCTGGTCGAAGCGCAGCGCCGCGCGCTGGCGCAACTGGGCATCGAACGGCTCGGCGTCGTGATCGGCGGGTCGCTCGGCGGGTTCCAAGCGCTGCAGTGGGCGCACGCGCACCGCGAGCGCGTCGGGCACGCGATCGTCGTCGGCGCGTTCGATCATCTGCGCGCGCAAGGCATCGCGCAGAACGGCGCCGCGCGCGACGCGATCGCGCTCGACCCCGCGTTCGCGGACGGCTGGTACGACGAGCAGCCCGTCGCGGGGCTCAAGCTCGCGCGCGCGATCGCGACGCTGACCTACAAGTCGGAGCACCTCTTCGAGGAACGCTTCCGCAACCGCCCCGATCGCGCGGGCGGCGATCCCTCGCGCGACCTGCTGCACCGCTTCGACGTCGAGGGCTATCTCTCGCACCAGGGCGAGCTGTTCGCCAAGCGCATCGACGCCAACAGCTATCGCACGCTGACGCGCGCGATGGACTTGTTCGACCTGCGCGGTGCGGAGCGCCCCGCCGGCCCGACGCGGTTGACGTTCGTCGGCATCGCCGGCGACCAGCTGTATCCGCCGGAGTACGTCTGGGCGTGCACCGCGCGCTGGGCCGAAGCCGGCTGGGATGCGGCCTACCGCCATCTGCCGAGCGACCACGGGCACGACGCGTTCCTGGCCGAAGCGGGAAACCTCGCCGACCTCCTGCGAGCCGACCTCGAGTCGGGCCGGCTCGCGGTGGCGCGCGGTTAGGGCGTCGCCGAGGGAAGCGGGGTCGGCGTCGGGCTCGGCGCGGTCGGGAAGATCACGTGGCGAATGACGTCGCCGGCCGCGATCGTGCCGTCGTCGTCCTTGGCGAAGGCGTAGAGCAGCTCGGCCTTGGGCGTCTTCACCAGGAACAGGTACGAGGTCGCCGGCGGGCGCCGGTCCGTGTCGATCAGGACGTACGTCCGCGGTCCCAGCTCGGCGAGCGCGCGCAGCGCGGCGCGGTGCGCGGGGATGAGGTGCGCGCGGAAATCAGGGCGCAGCTTCGCGTCGTCGATCCTGCCCGCGATCGCGTTCTCGAGCCAGGCTTTCGCCGCGGCGACGTCGGCCGGATTCGCCTTCGGTCCTTGCGGCGTGGGCGCTTTGGCCGCTGGCTTGCCGGTGGGCCCAGGCGTGGCCGGCGGGGCCGGGACGAGGATGCCGTAGATCGCCTTGACGGCTTCGTCGTAACTGTAGGCGCCGGAGTTCGCGAGCACGATGATCTGGAGGTGATCGTCCGGAAAGCGTGCGTCCTGTGTCGCCGCACCCATCGTGTTGCCACCGTGATAGATCTCGCGGTGTCCGTTGGGCAGCTTCGAGACCATGATCGCGAAGCCGTAGTCGGGGAAGGTCGCGTCGACCTTGACCGGCGTCATCATCTCGCGTTGCGAGCGCGGTGAGAGGAGCTTCCCACCGTCGAGCGCGGCGTTCCACTTCGCGAGGTCCTCGGGGTCGGTGATGATCGAGCCGGCGCCTCCGAACCACGTGTAGCTGATGTGGTCGGCATGCTCCCACGGGCCCAGCGCGTAGTCGTCGTACTCGGTGGCGACGTCGGGTCGCGTGTCGTCGTAGGTGCGCACGAAGCTGTGCGTCATCCCCAGCGGCTCGAAGATGTGCGTGCGGATGAAATCGCCGTAGGACTGGTGGCTGAGCCGCTCGATGACCATCGTGAGCAGCATGTAGCCGGTGTTGGAGTACTCGCGCTTGGTACCGGGCTTGAACGCCAGCGGCTCCTTCACCGACGCGGCGACGACTTGCGCCGGCGTCGCCGGCCGTGCCCCGACCTCGTCGAAGTCCTCACGCGCGGTGAACTCGGCGTAGCCGCCCGTGTGCATGAGCAGGTTGCGCAGCGTCACCTGCTTGGCATGCGGAATCTCGGGCAAATAGGTCGCGAGCGGCGCGTCGACGTTCAGCTTCCCCCGATCCTGCAGCATGAGAATCGCGACCGCGGTGAACTGTTTGGTGTTCGAGCCGATGGGATAGCGGGTCTGGTCGTCGGGCACGACGGCGTCCTCGACGTTGCTCACCCCGAACTGCTTGCGGTAGACGAACGTGCCGCCGCGCAAGACGGCGATCGAGACGCTCGGCGCGCCTCCTTGGTCGATCGAGGCGCGGCCGATCGCGTCGATGGCGGCGGTTTGCGCGGCGCTCAGCGCGCCGGGCGCGGGTTGGGCGAGCGCCGGCGGCCCGGCGCAGAGTGTGGCGGCCGCCGCGAGGGCGAGCGCGGAAAAGAGCGTGTGGTTCATCGTCCTCGTGCGGGTGGAGAAGGGCGAGTTGGAGGCGTTCACTGGCCGAAGTGACGGCGCAGCGAGAGGCGCACCGTCGGCGGCCCGTAGTTACCGGTCGTGCTGGCGCCGAGCATCCCGTTGACGAGCGGGACCGGAACGCCGCCGAAGTAGAGCCCGTACGGCTGCGCGTACGCGCCGAGCAAGTTGTCGCCGCTGATCGTCAGGCTCGTATCCTTGGCGAGCGCGATCCGCAAGCCGGCGGAAAGCACCGCGAACGGTGGCAGGTTATAGCCGTTGTTCGGCCCATAGTAGGTGGCGCCGATGGTGAAATAGGAGCCGTTGCGGGCCCGCCAGTTCAGCTCGCCGTATCCCATCGCGTACGGGATGCGACCACCCACGGTGCCGTTGTAGAAGCCGTTGCTCCCGTAGAAGTTGACGTTCGGAACGACGGCCAGGTTCGCCGTATCCGGGCCCACGGCGGTGTCGTAGAAGCCGGGCGGGAGATCGTAGGTGAACGCGCGTTCGAGCGAGCCTTGGAGGCGGAATCCGAAGCCGGCCGCCGGCGCGCGCTGCAACGCGAGCTCGATGCCTTCGTAGCGCGCCTGCGCCAAGTTCGTCGTTTGGGTGACATAGAGCGTTTGCGTGTTGCCGACGTCGGCGCCGCTGGTCGGCGTGTACGTGCCGTCGGCGAACGTGGTGGGGAGGAACAGGTTGTGCAAGCTGGTGAGGTAGACGTCCCCGGAGAGCGTCGTCGCGCGGTCGATGCGCTTGTCGGTACCGAGGTCGTAGCCGAACGCGGTTTCGGGGGCCAGGTCGCCGTTGTTCTGGTTGAGCAGGTACGCCGTCGCGGCGCCGGAGACGTTCGGAATCGGCGCGCCGCCGGGCGAGGAGAGGATGTCGATGTACGGCGGCGCGACCGACTCACCGGCCGAGAATCGCACGGCGAGATCGGATGACGGGCGCCACGCGAGTCCGAGCCGGGGCGCGTTGAGGCTGTGCGAGGCGTCGTGCCACGTCAGCGCGCCGTCGTCGGTGTAGTGGCTGGCGTACTGAATGAAGTAGTCGCCGATCGAGGCGTTCAGCGTCGGGGCGAGGACGAGCTGTCCGCGCAGGGCGATCGTGCTGAACGTCTGACTCGAGCCGGGGTAGAGCTGATAGCCGACCTCGCCGCCGACCGGGTCGTCCACGTATTCCTCGCCGTCATGGTACGAGCGGTCGTACGAGACGGAGTACACGTTGGACCCCGACGTGTGGTCGAGCTCGACGGAATACCCGCGCAGGTGGTCCTGCACGTCGGCCGAGTTGGGAACGGCCGCGTACGAGAAGACCGCCGGCGTCCCGCTGAAGTAGGTCAACGTCGGCGCCGTCGTCGGCAATCCCGGTCCGCCGCAGTTCCCGTTCGCCAGCACCCCGGCGCCGGCCGGACACAGGTACAGGCCGCCCCACGCGTTGCCCTCGTACGAATCCGTGGCGCCGGTGTTGCTTTGATAGACGTAGTTGTTGGTGGCGCCGGAGTAGAGGCGCGCCAGGATGCCGTTGTCGGCGCCGAGCGTCGTGCGAAACTCGGCTTGCAGGAGGTCTTGCTGTTGCGCCTGGTACTGGTTCGACCAGGCCAGCGTGTCGAATGGGATCGGCGTCCCGCTCGCGACCGAGCCGGTGTAGCCGGGCGGCGGCGCGAAGATCGAGAACGACTGGTTCGTGTTCCCGATCGGAAGCAGTGAGACGTCCTCGTTCGGATCGTTGAAAGCCGCCTGGCCGCCGAGATAGCTCAGCGTCAGCGCCGTCTGCTGCGAGAAGTTGATCCGAATCTTCGCCAGCTCCGAGTCGGAGTGGTAGCCCGAGCTCACGCTGTCGCAACAGGCGTAGATCGGTTCCTGATATTGCAGCGCGCCCGGCGTGGAGTAGAAGTACGGCACGTTGCTCGCGCCGAAGCCGATCGGGAGCCCGGACGGCGGCGCGACGACCCGGCCATTCACCGTCCACGGGGGCGAGCCGTAGAGGAACGGGAGCGCCGAGCCGGCGACCTTGTAGTTGTTCAGGCCGCTCGGCGTGCCGTCCGTCGCGGCGGCGAACGCGTAGTCGATGACGTGACTCGGCAGCGACCCGGTCGCCTGCATCGACGAGAACTGGCCGCCGAAGCCGTCGACGCCGTACTCGAGGTTCTCTTGCGGCGTACGCGTCGGCTCGAGCGTGCGGTAGTTCACGCTGCCGTTGATCGCATAGTTGATCTCGGTGGTCGACGAACCGGGGCCCTTGACGACCTCCACGTCCTGCAACAGCGCCGGGTTCAGCAGCGTCGGCGAAAACGAACCGTCGAGCCCGACCGAAACCGGATGGCCGTCGATCAGCGATTCCGTTTCGTACGGCAGCGCACCGCGAATCTGCGTGGTCTGCGGCGATCCTTGCGAGGTCCCGCTCGCGTTGCTGTTCGATGCCCCGGGCGTCGTGATGATCCCCGGCGTCTGGTTGAGCGCCTGGATCACTTGGACGGCGTTCTGCTCGCTGAAGACTTGCTGCGAGAGGATGTCGACCGAGGCCGGCGTGGTGTTGATCGTCGCGCGGCCGGAGCCGGTCGTCGAGACGCTGCCGATCGAGCGCAGCGAGGAGAACGACGAGGGCGCCAGCACGGGGCGGAGCGTGATCGCGGCGCCGTCGGTGACGAACACTTCTTCGACCTGCGTCGGGGTGAAGCCGGCCTTGGTGATGACCAGCGTGTACGTACCGGCCGGCACGCCCGCGAAGCGGAAGCGACCCTGCGCGTCCGAGGTCGCGCTGCGGTTGCCCGCGCCTTGCAGCGTGAGCGCGGCGCCGGCGATCGGCGAGCCGTCGGTGCCGTCCACCGTCCCCGCGACGACGCCGCCGGCAGCCGGCTGCGCGGCGCCCGTCACCGGCGCGGCGAAGAAAGCGGTCACGAGTGCAGCCGCCGCGAGCCGCTTCGCCAACAACGGGAGATTCACGGGCCGGCCCTCCTGGATGTGCGCGTCCACGCACGGTGAAGACGTGATGTGAACGTTATATCGTACAGTGTACGAGATTTCGGTCAGCAGCCGTTCTCTCAACCCGTGCGCCGTCCTGCTTCACAAGCGGCGCATCGGTATGATATGAGATTGTCCGAAGTGCGAAATATCGCGCCCTGTGCGATATAACGTACCGCCGCCGCAGCGCCTCCCTGGGAGCCCATGACGACCGTTCCGACCGCCCTGCGCTATGCCGTCCTGGCCGACGGCTTCCTGACGACCGTTTCGGGGAAGACCGCGCACGGTGTGCTGCGCTACCGTCCGGAGTGCGTCGCGGCCGTTATCGACGCGACCCATGCCGGCCGCACCGTGCGCGACGTGCTGCCGCACGTCGGCAGCGACGCACCGATCGTGGCGACCCTGGCCCAGGCGGTCTCGCACGGCGCGAACGCGCTGCTGGTCGGTGTCGCGACCGACGGAGGCCGCTTGCCGCCCGCGCTTCGCGGAACGGTTCTCGAAGCGGTATCGGCCGGCCTCAACGTCGCCAGCGGCTTGCACGAGCTGCTCGGCGAGGATCCGGAGGTCGCCGCCCGCGCGCGCTCGTCGGGTGCGACGATTCACGACGTGCGCGTGCCGCCGCGCGATCAGGCCACCTTCACGGGAGCGGCGTACGACGTGCCCGCGTTCGTCGTTCTCGCGGTCGGCAGCGACTGCGCGGTCGGCAAGATGACGGCGATGTTCGAGATCGAGGCGGCCGCGCGCGCCGACGGTGCGCGCGCCGTGCTGGCGGCGACCGGTCAGACCGGAATCCTGATCGCGGGCGACGGCGTCGCGCTCGACGCCGTCGTCGCGGACTTCGCCGGTGGTGCCGTGGAGCGGCTGGTGCTCGAGGTCGGTGCGAGCGCCGACGTCGTCCTGCTCGAAGGCCAGGGCGCGATCTCGCACCCCGCGTACGCGCCGGTGACGTTCGCGTTGCTCTACGGCGGCGCACCCGACGCGCTCGTCCTGTGTCACCGGCCAGGCACGACGCGCGTCGCCGGTTTCGCCGTTCCCATCCCGCCGCTCGCCGAGCTGGTGCGCGACCACGAAGCGCTGCTCGCACGGGTGAAGCCGGCCCGCGTCTGCGCCGTCGCGCTCGACACCTCGGCGCTCACGCCGGCCGCGGCCGCGGCCGCGATCGACAGCGCACGCGCCGAGACCGGGCTGCCCGCCGACGATCCGGTCCGGAACGGCGGCGCGGCCCTCTGGCACGCGATCGCGGCCGCGCTGCCGTCGACGGCAAAGGCTGCGCTGCGGCGCGCGGCGGTGACGGCACCATGATCGAGCTGCAGGTCACGGCGGTCGAGCTGCCGCTGCGCGAACCGTTCCGCGTCGCCGGGTTCACGCTGACCGCGGCGCAGACCGTCGTCGTCGAGCTCCGCTCCGACGAACACGTCGGCTACGGCGAGTCGGCGCCGCTGGCGCGCTACGGCGACTCGGTCGCGGCGATCCTCGACACCTTCGCGCTATACCGGTTGCCCGCAGGCGTGGGGCCGTTCTCCGGCGAGCGCATCACGGCGGGGCTGCCGCGGGCTGCGCGCTGCGCGCTCGACATCGCGGTCTACGACCTCCAGGCGAAGACGCTGGGCGTCTCGGTGACCGAGTTGCTCGGACTGGAAGGCCTCGCACGCCCGCGCACGTCGCTCACGATTCCGATCGCCGGCTTGGAGAAGATGCTCGCCGACGTGCGCGCGGTCCGCGACACGCCGATCATCAAGGTCAAGGTCGGCGCGCCGGGCGGCGACGATCTCGCGCTGATCGAGGCGATTCGCTCGGTCTACACCGGCACGATCCGCCTCGACGCCAACGAAGGCTGGACGCCCGAACAGACCGTCGCACTGCTGCGCGAGATGGACCGCTTCGAGATCGAGCTGTGCGAACAACCGATCCCGGCCGGCACGCCGGAGCGCCTGCGCTGGATCGCGGAGCGGTCGCCGATCCCGATCATGGCCGACGAGGACGCCGTCGTGGCCTCGGATCTGGGTCCGCTGCGGGGCTGCGTCGCCAGCGTCAACGTCAAGCTCGCCAAATGCGGCGGTATCGGACCGGCATACCGTATGATCGCGACCGCCCGCGCGCTGGGCTTCGGGGTGATGATCGGCTGCATGGCCGAGAGCAGCATCCTGACCACGGCCGCCGCGCACTTGGGGCCGCTGGTCGATCAGCTCGACATCGACGCGCCGCTGTTCCTCGCGCACGATCCGTTCAGCGGCGTGCGGTACGACAACGCGGCGCTGATCATGCCGGCGGGACCGGGCTTGGGCGTGCAGGCGAATGTATCGTCGCACTAGCAGAAGACCCTCCGATGCCAGCTCGGAGCCGAACCGCCCGTTCCAACGGCGAGCGCGCACCCGCCTTTACCGGCATGCCCGACATCGGCCCGATTCTCAAACGCATGCGCATGCAGCGCAAGCTTTCGATTCGCGACGTGGCCGACGGCAGCGGCCTGTCGGCCTCGTTCCTGAGCGCGCTGGAACGCGGGGAGTCCGACGTCTCGATCGGCCGGCTCGCGCGGATCGCCGAGTTCTTCGACGAGGACCTGGGCTCGATGCTCGGCTTCGGCACGCGCCTGGCGCGGCCGACGTTCGTCGGCAAGGCCGACCGCACGATCCGCAACCGCGGCCGCGGGATCCGCTACGAGCTGTTGCGGCTGCCGGGGCTGAACCTCGAGCTGGCGGTGATCACCTTCGAGCCGCGCTCCGCGATGCGCGACCAGCTCACGCATGAGGGAATCGACACCCTGTACGTCGTCTCCGGCGAGATCGTGTTGCGCGTCAACGAGGTCGACTACCCGATGCAGGCGGGTGCCTGCGCCATCTATTCGGCGGCGTACGCGCACACGTTTCGCAACGACTCGGCGCGTCCGGCGTCGGTCGTCGGCGTCACCACCGCGCGCATGTAGCGAGGCCGTGCGATGAGGGCGCTGGTGCGAGCGCTGGCGCTCGCCCTGGCGGTCGCTGCGGCCGCCGGGTGCACGCGTGCGGGCTCCGGCAACGGCCGCCCCGCCGACGTGCTCGTGCTCGGAGAGACCAGCGAGCCCAGCACGCTCAACCCGTTGCTGCTCGAAGGTCCGGCCGCGACGATGGTCGCGCCGCTGATCTACTCGTACCTGGTGACGTACGCACCCGACGGCCGGCCCATTGCCGACGTCGCGCGCACCGTGCCGACCGTCGCGAACGGGGGGATCGCGCGCGACGGATTGACGGTGACCTATCATCTGCGGCCCGGCGTGCGCTGGCAGGACGGCCGCCCGCTGACCGCGCGCGACTGCGTCTTCACCTTCCACGCGATCATGGACCCGCGCACGCTGGCGCCCGACCGGCACGGTTACGACCAGATCGCGAGCGTGCGTGCCCCCGACGACGCGACGCTGGTGGTGCGGCTCAAACGGCCGTACGCGCCGCTGGTGACGACCTTTCTGGCGCCCAACGCGAACTATCCGATCATGCCGGCGCATCTGCTGGCCGGACTGCCCGACATCAACCATCTCGATCCGGAGCGCTACACGGTGGGCAGCGGACCGTATCGGTTCGTGCGCTGGGACCGCGGCGACCAACTGGTGCTCGCGGCGAACGCCGGCTACTTTCGGGGCCGCCCGCGTATCGCGCGGCTGGTGATTCGGTTCGTCCCGGACGGGACGACGATCGTCGAGCAGCTGCGCACGCACGAGCTCGACGGCGCGCTCGACCTGATCGATCCGGGGCTCCTCGCCTCGCTGCGTGACTTGGCCGACACGGACGTCGTGACGACGCCGGCTTGGGGCGTCGCGATCGTGTACTTCAATGCACAACGCGGGCCGACGGCGGATCCCGCGGTGCGGCGCGCGCTCAGCGAAGCGGTCGACGCCGAGCGCGTGATCCGGCGCGCGACGCAGGGCGCGTACGGTGCCGCGCACGCCTGGCGCGGACTGTTCGGCGCGGACGCCGTGAGCGCGGCGCTTCCGCGTTACGATCCGACCGCCGCGCGAGCGGCGCTTGCGGGACGGCACCTCGCGCTCACGCTGGTGTACTCGACGGCGCTCCCGCTCTACCGCGTCATCGCGACCGAGGTGCAGGCGCAGCTGCGTGCCGCCGGTGTCGACCTCGCGCTGCACGCCTACGCGCCGGGCCAGTTTCGTGCGCCGGCCGCGAACGGCGGCCCGATGTTCGGCGGCAAGTTCGACCTCGTCCTGAGCGACATCTACTCGACCGGCGACGAAGACACCGCCGCGTTCTTCGCCTGCGACGAGCGCGCACCGGCGGGGTTCAACATCGCGCGCTTGTGCGACCCGCGCTTCGACGCGGCGGCTGCGCGCGCCATGCACGCGACCGATCCGGGCGCCCTGCGCACCGCCGAGACGGCGTTCGAGACGCAGCTCGCTCGCGACGTACCGGCGATCGCGCTCTGCCAGCTGCGCTTCATCAGCGCCTTCGACGATCGATTGCGAGGCGTCGCGCCGATTCCGGCGACCCCGTATGCCGGTGCCTGGGCATGGTCGCTGCGAGGGCCGTCGTAACCGGGCGTCGCACGGGTCTGGCACGCATGGACAGCCCGGTCGTCGCCCCGCACCACGTGCAGGTCACCCGTTCCAGCGGATCCCGCGCGTGATCCCCGGCCTGCTGCTGGCGAGCACGGTGACGGTCATCGTGCACGTCGTGCTCGACGTTCCGCAACCGGGCCGCCATCTCGCGTCGTACGAACGCACGCTGCGACGGCTCGGCCCGGTACGCGATCGCTTCGGACTGGGGACGTGGACCGTCGGTGCGGGCGGGGCCGACGTTGCCTTCGAGCCGGTCGATCACGTCGTCGTCGTGCGCGCGCGCAGCGAGGCGGTGGCGCCGGTGCTGGCGCCGCTGCTCGACCGCATCCGCACCGAGCTGCATCAGCAGGAGGTGCTGGCCGAGATCGTCGGCGTCGCGGACGCGGCGGTGGGGACGCCGGCGCGCGACCTCGAGGTGGTTCTGCCGTTCTCCGCGGGCGCCGAGAGGATCGAGCAGGTGCACCGCATCTTCGGCGACGGCGGCCGGTCGGGGGCCTCGCAGTGGACGGACGCGGCCGGGATCCACGTCGCTTCGAGCGTGGCGCTCCCCTCGCTCGCGCGGATCGAACGCCGCCTGCGGGCGGCGGGCCTGCACTGGAGGAGCACGCCCGCGACGCTCGAGGTCTCCGTTCGGACGGCGGCTGCATCGTGAGAACCCCTAGCGAGGGAGGGTCCTCCTCCCGGCTCCAGTCTTGACATGGGGCCCCTTGCATCCACCCCGAGCTCGTGCTAGGGTGAAGCCCTCATGACCCGCTGTCGCATGATGACGACGACGACGATGACGACTACCCTCGGCGAGGGCAGGTCTCGGTCGACGTACGCATAGCGCGAACAGCGACAGAAGACACGGCCCTCGCCACTGCGGCGAGGGCCGTTTTCGTTTCCGACCTCTTTCAACCGACCTGGAGGATCCCGTGTACACACTCCCGCGCGTCCACTGCTCGTCCGACCCCGTCTCGCTTGCGATGACGGCGACGACGACGCGCACGCGCGGCGTGGGTCTGCTGGGCTGCGGCACCGTCGGTTCGGGCGTTGCGCGCCGGCTCGTCGCCTCGCACCCGGGCCTGATCCGCTCGATCGTGGTGCGCGACCCGAACAAAGCGCGCGACGTCGTGTGGGAAGACTTCGACGTCGATCCGTTCGAGGTCATCGACGATCCGAACATCCGCGTCGTCGTCGAGTGCATCGGCGGCCTGGGCTTGGCGCGCGAGCTAGTGCTGCGGGCGATCGCGCGCGGCAAAGACGTCGTCACGGCCAACAAAGATTTGATCGCGACCGAAGGCCCGTGGCTGGCGGCATTCGCGGCCCGCACCGGCGCCTCGCTGCGCTACGAAGCCGCGGTCGGCGGCGCGATCCCGATCGTGCGCGCGCTGGCGGGCGCGTTGGCCGCCGAAGAGGTGATCGAAGTCGGCGGCGTGCTCAACGGCACCACCAACTTCGTCCTCTCGGCGATGGAGGACGGCGCCGAGTACGACGAGGCGCTGGCCGAAGCGCAACGGCTCGGCTTCGCCGAGGCCGATCCGCGCGCCGACGTCGAGGGCCATGACGCCGCGCACAAGCTGGCGATCCTGGCCGGCCTGGCGTTCCACCGGCCTTCGGTCTCGCCGGCGCTGGCGCGGCGGGGCATCGCCGGCCTCTCGCGGGCCGACGTCCAGGCCGGCGTCGAGCGCGGACTGCGCCTCAAGCTGCTGGCGATCGCGCGCCGGTCCGCCGAGGGCGTCATCGAGGCCGGCGTGACCCCCGCCTACGTTCCGGCCGACCACGCCTTCGCGCGTCCGCGCGGCGCGCAGAACGTGGTGCGGGTGCTGGGCCGTGGCTGCGGCGAGCTGACCTTCGCCGGCACCGGCGCCGGCGGTGACGCGACGGCGTCGGCGGTCGTGGCCGACGTCATGGCGGCGCTCGACGAACGCGGCGGCGCGGTCCCGGCGCACGACGGTGAGGACTTGGTAGCCGCTCCGCTGCGCGGTTCGGTGCTGGTACGTTTCGGCGACGGGCGGATCGTGGAGCGAGAGGGAATCGCTCTGAACGCACCCGCCGGGGCACTGGATCAGCTAGGCGACGTTCGCTCGGTGATCCCGCTCTGGCGAGACGCGGCCTAAGGACCTACCCTCCATCGACCGACGACCCGAGAGTACCCCGCGTTTGGCCGCGACCGGACGGGAGGTACAAAGGGAGGCAGAATGAGCGCACGGACCCTGCGCTATGTGCCCCGTCACCCGCTCGCGTGCAGCATGGCCGTGATCGTCGCGATCGGCTGCACGTTCTCGCTCACCACGGCACGCGCAAGCACCAGCCCCGCCCCGGACGGAACCGCGATCGACGCCGACCGCGTCGTCGCGCTGGTCACCGCCGGCAGCGGACAGCTCGACTCGTACATCGTGCCGTTGCACATCGACGCGCGCGTTCGCAAGCTGTTCACGTTCCACGTCAAGCTCGACGGCACGGTCTATTTCAAGCGGCCCGAACGGGTCAAGCTCGAGATGGGCCTGGTGCCCGCGCAATACCGGCACTTGTTCGCGGCGCTCGGCTCGCCGCTGACCTGGTCGCAGCGGTTCGACTTCAGCACCGAATCGGTCACCATGGACGGTGCACGCAAGATGTATCATCTGCGCGGCACGCCGCGGACGACCGACCCGCAGATCGCGTCGGTGGCGCTCGACGTCCCCGAAGAGCACCTCGGCGCGATGCATGTGCGCTGGACGTGCGTCGACGGCACCGCGATCGACGAACACGTGTACCCGGGCAACGACGGCACCTACGATCTGCCCAAGCGCGCGGAGATCGAGATGACGGCGCAAGGTTTCCACGTCGACGCCGACCTGCTGTACGGCGACTACGCCCTCAACGAGGGCTTCCCGGACTCCGTCTTCACCGGCGGTTCCTGAGGCTCGTCGAGGACGACCCGTTCGAGCGGCACGAGTAC
Source organism: Candidatus Sulfotelmatobacter sp. (assembly GCA_035504415.1). Lineage (NCBI taxonomy): Bacteria > Pseudomonadati > Acidobacteriota > Terriglobia > Terriglobales > Candidatus Korobacteraceae > Candidatus Sulfotelmatobacter > Candidatus Sulfotelmatobacter sp. The sequence continues at coordinate 13,539 of DATJRY010000008.1, forward strand.
GCGACGAACGAGTCGGGGCTGCCTCGCGGGGCCGAGGAAGGGCCGTCCGGGCCGAGGGAGAAGGTGCGGGCCTGACTGTGCGCGGGTGAACAGGGGGTGTGAAGGGTGCAGTCGCCTACGGTTCGCCGTGCGTTTCGCGACGACGGCTTGCAGAGCCGTTTTGACGCGGCCGGTTTCGTGATCATTCCATGTCTGGACGCGAACCGGGTCGCACGGTTGCGGGCGGCGTACGACGCCGCCGACACGAAGATCATCAATCGCGCCTTCTCGGCGAGCCTGATGAGCGACGAGCCGGAATACCGCGCGCGCGTCAACACCGCGATCTTCGAGGCGTGTACCGAGCCGCTTGCCGAGATCCTCGACGATTACCGGATCTCATACGTGCAGTTCTTCACCAAACGGTCGGGCACCGCGCACACCCTGCCGCTGCACCAAGACCCGACGTTCTTGGACGAGAGCCGCTTCGAGTCGCTCAACTTCTGGATCCCGCTGGTCGACGTGTCGCCCGCGAACTCGTGTTTGCGCGTCGTACCCGGCAGCCACCGGCTCAACCGGCAGCTGCGCTCGCAGCTCCCGCGTTTTCCGTACCCCGAGCTGGTCGAGGTGATCGAGCGGCGCTTCCTGTACGACTGCACGATGCCGGCCGGATATGCGTGCGTGATGAGCGCGCGACTCATCCACGGCTCGCACGCCAACATGACGCCCCACCACCGGATGGCGGCCTCGGCCGTGGCCGTCCCGGTCGAGAGCGACGCGTACTACATCTTTCAGCGCCGGGAAAAGGGCCCGTTCGAAGCGTACGCGGTCGCCCCTGACTTTCACCGCACGCACCCCTTCGGCACGCCGCCGCCGGATTCGATGGTGCCGTTCCTCGAGTGCCCGTACGCGTTCGATCCGATCGACGAGGGCGCACTCGAACGCGTCGTCGCCGAGGCGGGGTTGGCGACCGCCGTTTGATCGCGATGTCGATGTTCCGCGATCCGCAAGTTCAACGCGCGTACGACCGCACCGGGTACGCGGTGGTGCCGTTTCTCGACGGGGACGAGGTCGAGCGGCTGAACCGGACTTGGGCGGCCCTCGACGAGGCGGTCCACGCGCGGCCCTTCTCCGCCAGCATCATGAGCGGCGACCCGGCGTACCGCCGGGCCGTCAACGAGGCGATCGGCGAGGTGTTCGCGCGACGTCTCAACGAGATCATGATCGACTATCGATTCAGCTTCGGGAGCTTCGTCGCGAAGCTCGCCGGCAGCACGGGCCGGCTGCCGGTGCACCAAGACCCGCAATTCGTCGAGGAGCCGCGCCACGAAGCCGTCAACTTCTGGGTACCGCTGGTCGACGTCGACACGCGAAACGCGTGTTTGCGCGTGATGCCCGGCAGCCACCGCCTCAATCGCGGGCCGCGCGGCACCTCGCGCGCGTTCCCCTATCCCGACTTGATCGAGCTGGTCGAAGCGCAGTACCTGGTCGACGTGCCGATGCGCGCCGGCGAAGCGTGTCTGACGAGCCACCGCACGTTCCACGGCTCCGGCCCTAACCTGGCCGCGCAGCACCGCGTCGTCGCCGCGGCGATCGTCGTGCCCGCCGACGCCGAGATGCGCTACCTCTATCAGGGCGCGGGCACGCCGCCCGGCACGATCGACGTGTTCGCGGTCGACGACGGCTTCTTCCGGCGCCACGTCTTCGGCGCCCCGCCGCCCGGCCTGCCGCTGCTCGAGCGGATTCCGGCGCGGGTCGATCCGTTGACCCGCGAACAGCTTGCACGCGCCTTCGCCGATTCGACCGCGCGGGCACTGGTATGACGGCGTCGGCCGAGCGCGCGTTGGCCGACGGGACGCGGTTCCTGCTGGAGATGCAAGCGCCCGCGGGGTGCTGGCGCGACTTCGAGGTCGATCGCGCCGACGAGTCCGACGCCTGGGTCACCGGATACGTCGGGACCGCGCTGGCCGCCGTCGCCGCGGCAACGGGTTGGGATCTCGGCGGCGCGGTCGCCGCCGCGCGTGCCTTCCTCCTCTGCGCCGCGGCAGAACGGCCGGGCTGGGGCTTCAACGGCGACGCGCCGCCCGACGCGGACTCGACGGCGTGGGCGACGCTGATGTTGGCTGCCAGCGGCGGCGCACCGGCGTTGGCGTACGGCGCGCTGCGCACGCATCGACGCCCGGACGGTGGCTTCTCGACCTACGTGCGCTTCTCCGATCCCTCGATGTGGGAGCAGAGCCAGGCCGACGTCTCGGCGGCCGCGCTGCAAGCGCTGGCGCAGGAGCGGGGCGCCGATCGGGCCGACCTCGCGGCGACCGGCGACTACCTGCGCGCGGCCCAGCGCCCCGACGGGTCCTGGCCGTCGTATTGGTACGCGACGCCGCTGTATGCGCTCGTGCACGCCCTGCACGCGCTGGCTGCGAGTGACGCGTCCGCCGCCGGCGCGCCCGCCGCCGCCGCGTTGTCGTTCGCGCGCGCGCAAGGCGTGCCGGACGACGACGCGTTCGCGCTGGCGCTCCTGGCGGAGCTCGAGGCGTGCTTCGGCGACGGCCGCGCCGGCCAGCTGCGCGACGCGTTGATCGCCTTGCAGCGCGCGGACGGGCGGTGGACCGCCGGCCGCCCGTTCATGCGCCCCGACCCATGGAAGTACGCGCCCGGGGACCCCGATGCCGCGATCGTCGACAAATACGGGCTCTTCACGACCGCGACGGTGCTGCGGGCGCTGTGCCGTGCCTGACGTCGAGGAGCAAACGCTGCGCGCGCTCGCGCGGCGAACGGAGAACGACGAGCTGGCCCGCCAGGCCGATTGGCCGGCGCGCGTGCAATTGCGCGCGCCCGAGCGCGAGAAGACGTTCGCCGCCCTGCCGTACGCCTTCGCCGGTGCTTTTCGTCCGATCGACGCCGAGGCGCTGCGCGCGCTGGCGCTGGTGTGCAAGCTGCTGCGCGGAGCGGAGTCGCTGGTGGACGCGCCGCCGGCCGCCTCCGAGCGCCTCGCCGATCCGACGCTGCGCGTCTTCGCGGCGCAGAACGAGGCGCTGACCGCCCTGGCGCGGCTCGGCCCGGCGCCCGCGGTCTGGACGGCCGTCCACACGGCCCAGACGCGCCTCGCCCACGCGCTCTGCGCCGAAGAGGCGTACCGTAGCGGGCGGCGGCCGCTGATGGAGCTCAGCGACGACGAGGCGAGTGGGTACGCCGCCGCGCGCGGCGGCGCAATCCGCGTCGCTCTGGCCGGCGTGGCCGCGTTCGCCGGCGAGGCGCCGCCCGCGGGGTTGGCGACGTCGGTCGAGCGGTATTGCGAGGCGCGTCAAGTGGCGAGCGATCTCGCGGGCTGGCGCGCGGATCTCGATGCCGGCCGCCCGACGATGGTGCTGGCGCGCCTGGCGCGCGCGGCGCCGGACGCGTTCCGCGCCGCCCCGTCTGCTCGTCCCCAGGCGCTTGCCCGCGCGTTGTTCGCGGGCGGCGTCGCCGCCGACGTCGCGGGTTTGGTGGCCGCGCGCGCCGACGAGGCGCTGGCGGAGGCGGCGGCGTTCCCGCGCGCGCGGCCGTGGGCGGGGATCGTCGAGCTCGTGGCTCGGCCCGCGCGCGCGTTGTTCGCCGAGCTCGCCGAGACGGTCGCGGTGACGGGATGAGTCCGCTCGCGACGGTTGGGGCGGGCTGTTGGCGCTGGATCGCCGCCAACGTCGACGACTTCCTGGTGCGGCCCGGCGACGACGTGCCGACGCGCTCGGCGCGGATCGTCGCATTCGCCGAGTTGCTCATCTTCACGACCGCGTCGCTGCGGGTGGGCGGCGGCTCGGCCGTGCCGCCCGCGATCGTGCGCGCCGCGCGCGACTGGCTGCCCGCCTTCGACTGGGAGTCGCAGTTGATCCGCGATCCCGGCTTCCTGGTCGCGATCGCGACCGTCGTCGAGTTCCTCGACGCGTGCGGAGGCGACGCCGCGCCGTATCGCGCTCTGGTACGAGCGGCGCTCGCGCGCGGGATCGTCGAGCGGCTGCAGCTGCGCCCGTATCGCGAAGCCGAGCTCGACCGGCTGTTGGTGCGCAGCGGCTTTCGCCGCTACGACGCGGCGGCGTTCGCGGCGTGCGTGCGGCGCGCGTTTCGCGCGCTCGACGTGCCGCTGCCGGGTTACGCCGTCGCCGATCTCTTCGCGCTCTCCCATTTGGTGTGTTACGTGTGCGACGACGGCGAACGCGCGGCACACGACGTGGTCGGCACGGAGGGCGAGGCGCGACTGCGCTGGCTCGTGAGCTGCGCCGGCCGAATCGCCCTGATCGACGGCGACCTCGATTTGGCGGCGGAGTTCGTGCTGTGCGAGCGCTACTTGGGCGGGTTCGATCCGGCCTTGACACGGGAGGCGATCCGACGCGCGGCGGCCGAGCAAGAGCCGACGGGTGCCGTCGTGGCGCCCGATCCCGGCGGCATGCGCTCACCCTTCGTGCGCCGCTATCACTCCTCGCTGCTGTGGGCGTATGCGAGCCTGCTGGTGCGGCAAGGCCGCACGCCGATGGCGGCGTGAGCGTGATCGAGCTCGTCGCGCCGACCGGATCGCTCGACGACGCGTTCGCGCGGGCGGCTGCCTGGCTACGCGCGCTCGGCGACGAGCTCGATGGGGCCGCCGCGCCGAGCGCGGCCCTGTGGCTCGCGCTCGGCGCGGCGCTGTGCGATGATCGCATGACGGCGAACGCGATGCTGGCGCGCGCGGAGGCGGGCGCCGGCGCCGATCGCTCCCCCGGCGACGTGCTCGCGGCGGCACTCGCGTTCGCGCTGGCGGACCGCAGGCCGAGCGCGGCGATGCGCGCGCTGCTGCTCCGCGGCGCGGGGGCGACGCCGGCGCGCCGTAGCGCGGTCGGCATGCTGCTCGGCGTGGGCGGCGCCGCGCCCGTGCGGCTTCGGTCCGCCGAGGCGGCCGCGGTCCTGCTCGGCGGCGGGCCGGCGGCGAGCGTCGCCGACGTCGCCGACGCCCTGGAAGCCTTCGGCGCCGATGACGACGCGCTCGCGTCCGCGGCGTTCGCACGCGGTTTCGCCGAGCTGCGCGGACACCGCGCCTTCACGCTGGGGACGAGCCTGTTGCGGGGCGCCCTCGCGCTCCGTGGCGACGCGATCGGCGCGGGCTACGTGACGGCCTACGTGCTCGGGCAGCAGCGCCTCGACGGTGCGTTCGGCCATTTGCCGCCGCGGGCCCCGCAGGTCGGCGACATTCGGCTCGCGTTCCACCTGCCGCGCACCGTGCGCAGTCTGTGGACGTTGCGCGACGCGAGCGCCGGTTTTGCAATCGTGGCGCGGGAGGTGGCACGTGCCGGTCGTGCAGTCTGAGCCGGCCGCGCCGCCGCGGGGCTGGGTCGAGGCGCTCGACGAGGAGTTCTTCGCCCACGCCTTCGAGCGGCGACCGTACGTCGCGCGCGGCGTGCACGCCGGCGACCTCGACGAGCTCGTCGCGCTCGACACGCTCGAGTATCTGCTGATCTCGCCGCCGGGTGCCCAGTTCTCGTACGTACGACTGGGCAAAGTCTTGCCGGACGGAACGTGGGACGTCACCAAGCTCGCCGCCGACCTCAGCCTGGCACGCTTGGTGCAGGGGTACCGCGACGGATACTCGATCCTGGTCGACGAGGCACAGGCGCGCTGGCCCTCGCTCGCGGCGCAGTGCGCGGCGCTGCAGGAACGGATCGCGCGCCGCGGCGGCGTCATCGCTCACAACCGCGCGACCTGCGGGCTGTTCCTGACCCCGCCCCGCGCGCAGGGCAGCGCGCCGCATTACGATTGCAAGGACGTGTTCGCAGTGCAGGTCGCCGGGTCGAAGACGTGGCGGCTGCACGCGCCGCCCGTCGAGGCGCCGCTGCACAACAGCGCCGACGGCGAGATCGACGCCCCCCGGCTCGGCGAGCCGGTGCTCGAAGTGACGCTCGGACCCGGCGATCTGTTGTACGTTCCGCGCGGCTTCGTCCACGCGCCGCTCACCCGCGACGAGCGTTCGCTGCACCTCTCGTTCGGCGTCGCGACGATCACCTGGACCGAGATTCTCCGGCCGATGCTCGAGGCGCGCGCGGAGCTGCGCCAGAGCGTTCCGGCGCGCTTGCTCGAGCCCGGTGCGGAGGAGGCGCTGCGCGGCGCGCTCGCCTCATTGCTCGCGGCGCTCGACGACGCGCCCGAAGCGGCGCAGCGGCTGCGACTGCTGGCGCTCGCGAGTCTCGTCGGCGAGACGCAGGTTGCCGCGGGCCGGCTCGCCGACGCCACGGCGGAGCGCAGCGAGGAGCTCGACGACGACGTCGCGCTCGAGAAGCGGTACGGCGCGCGGTGTTTGGTCGACCGCACCGGTCGAGAGTTGGCACTGGCGTTTCCGGGCCGCCTCCTGGGTGTGCCTCTCGCGTGGCAGCCCGCGGTCGAACGCGTGATCGCTTCCGACCGGGTGACGGTCGGTGAGGTCGGCCGCGACGTCGCGGCGCACCTGCTGGACGCCGGCTTCCTGCGACGAGCCCGGCCAAATGGAGCTTGACTTGTCGACATGCATATGCAAACGTAAGGCCGACGACCGTTTGGCCAAGGGTGTGGTGTGAGCTCATTAGTAGTTGCGCAGGTCCGAACGAGCAATTACACGGTGTACGTCGATCTGCCCGACGATCGTGCGCACGTGTTGTTGGTGCACGGGTACAGCGGAGCGTTCGACAAGGTACCCGCGTCCGTCGCGTCCTATCTGCGGTCGCTCGACGAGCGTCCGCCGAAGCCGCTCTACGGCGATTGGACGGATACCGGAAACAACGGCGACGCTGAGGCGACGCGGCCGTCGGACGAGCTGCTGGCACTGCTGACGAAGCGCGGGTATCTCACCTCGCTGACGCGGGCCGAGGAGCGCGCGCGCTTCGACCGTTTGGTCCAAATGCGCCACGAGAAATGGTCGGCGTTGCCGCCCGCGTACACGCTGATGCCGACGTACGACTGCAACTTGCGCTGCGGGTACTGCTTCCAGGACCACATGCGCACCGACGCGCGCTACGAGCACCTGCTGCGCTTCATGACGCCGCAAGTCGTCGACCGTATCGTCGCCGCGATGCCGGCCATCGAGGAGCGCCACGGGCTCACGCAGCCCGGGGCGCCGCGCAACGTCATGTTCTTCGGGGGCGAGCCGCTGCTCGCGCGCAGCCGGCCGCTCATCGACTATCTCATGGCCGCGATCCGTCGCGCGGGCCCGGCGACGTTCACGGCGGTCTCGAACGGGACGCAGCTGGACGCCTACGAGGATGTGCTCGGCCCCGAGGGCATCACGGTGCTGCAGATCACCATCGACGGCACCCCGGAGTTGCACGATACGCGCCGCGTCCACGCGGACGGGACAGGGTCGTTCGCGGCGATCGCGCGCAACATCGATCTCGCGCTCGGCCGCGGCGCGAAGATCGACGTCCGCATGAACGTCGATCGCAGCAACGTGGACGTGCTGCCGCGTCTGGCCTCGCTCTTCGAAGAGCGCGGCTGGTTCCGCGATGCCGGCTTTTCCGCCTACGTCGCGCCGGTGCACGGCACCAAAGGCAACCTCGAGCGGAAGACCACCTTCAACTCGCACGAGCTCGGCGTGACGATCAACGCGATGAAGCGCGAGCACCCACAGCTGGGCAAGTTCGACCTTCCCGACGACGACTTGGCCCGGAACCTGCGTTCGCTCTTCCGCGAGCACGGCGACGCGCTCCCGCAGATGAAGGCCGCCTACTGCGGGGCCCACACCAGCATGTACGTCATCGATCCCTTCGGCGACATCTACGCGTGCTGGGAGCGAACCGGCGACAAGAACCTGCGGGTCGGCTGGATCGAGGCGGACGGAACGCCGCAGTTCGTCGCCGACCGGCTCGCGACGTGGCGCAAGCGCAACGTCAGCAGCAACGAGACGTGCGGGCAGTGCCGCTACTCGATGTATTGCGGCGGCGGCTGCGCCGTGCTGGCCGAGGACGTGCACGGCACGATCTTCGGCAACTACTGCGATGCCTTCGGGCGCCGTTTTCGCGAGACGGTCGGTCGCGCGTACGGCGAACGCCACCTCGCGAACACCGTCGACGAGAGGGTCGCGAGCCTACGCGCGCTGTGAGCGCGCTGCAGTCTTCCAAGGCCGGGTGACGGCGGATGCGTTCGCGCATCCCAACCAAACTAACGCAAGTCAGGAGAAACGATGGAAGATAAAATCGAGAAACTGACCACGGAGGAGGTCGACGTCGAAGCGCTGGAAGCGCGCCTCGAGCTGCTCGACCCAGGGATGACCCCAGGTTACTACTGCTACGGTGACGGCTGATCGCCGTAACCGATAGCCGCTTCTTCACTCGCGAGTGATCGAAAGGATATCACCATGGAAGACAACGTGGAACGGCTGAGTTCGGACGACGTCGACGTGGAAGCCCTCGAAGCGCGTCTCGAATTGATCCAGCCGTCGCTGAGCGACGGGTACTACTGCTACGGCGACAACTGAGCGTCAGCCGAGTCTGAACGCTTTGCTCGATTAGGTCCTGCGCCCGTGATCCGGCCTTGGAAGAGTCAAAACCTCGCGCAGGTGTGGCGCGAAGCGCTCGACGACGCCTTTTTTTCGGACGCCTTCGAGCGCAAGCCGGTCCTCGTTCGGGGTGCCTACGTCGATCGTGAACCGGCGATCACGCTCGACGATCTCGAGCGCCTGCTCATCTGCCCACCGGGCGCGCGATTCTCGGACGTGCGCGTCTCGCGCGTGGGCGCCGACGGCCGCGTCGACGCGCAGTCGATGCCGCCGGACTTCAAGCTTGCGACCGTGCTCGAACGCTACCGGGCCGGCTATTCGGTCATGCTCGATCAGATCAACTACCGCTGGCCGCCGATCTACGCACTGTGCATGGCCCTACAAGAGCGGTTGGCGGCGGCGGCGCCGTCGATCATGCGCGGCCGCGCCACCTGCTCGGCGTTCCTCACCCCGCCCCACGCTCAGGGGCATCCGCGTCACTACGATCGTGACGACGCATACGCGCTGCAGGTCGAGGGACGCAAGACCTGGCGCTTCTGGGCTCCCGTTCGCGAGGCGCCGCTGCACAATAGTTCGCAGGAGGCCGTCGACCTGACCGCGCTGGGAGAACCGGACTACGAGTTCGTGCTCGAGCCGGGCGACGTACTGTATTTCCCACGCGGGTTCGTCCACGAACCGTTCACCGGCGATCTGCACTCGCTGCACCTGAGCTTCGGCGTCATCCCGGTGAACTGGAGCCAGTTGCTGGGCGAGATGCTCGAGTCCCACCCGGCCTTCCGACGTTCGGTGCCGCGCGCGTTCCTCGCCGAGGACGGCGCCGAGTTGCTCCGCGCGGACCTTTCCGCCATGCTCGCGCTGCTCGACGATCCGCAGGCCGTGCGCGCATGGATCGCGCGCGCGCGCCGCTCGCAGCTGGAGGGCGAAAATCAGACCGCCGCCGGGCGCCTGGCCGAGGCCGCGTCGGCGGCCGGCGCGCGGGGACCCGGAAGCGCCCGCGATTCCGTCCTCACGAAGCGGTACGGCGCGCGTTACCATGTCGAGCCCAGCGACGGAATGCACGCGCTGGCGTTCCCCGGGATGTCGATCCGTATCCCGAGCGGGTGCAGCGCAGCGCTCGAGGTAATGCTGCGCACCGTGCGCTTCACTGCCGAAGACGTGCGGGCCGGCCTGAGCGATCACGATCTCGACGCGCTGATCTCCCAGTTGCTCGACGCGGGATTCCTGTGCGTGGTCGGCGACGATGGCGAAACCTAGCGCCGGCGTCATCGCGGTCCTCGACGAGCACGTCGCGCGCTGGCGAGGTCGTTTGCCGGTCTTCGCCGGCGGCGCGTTCGACGAGCGGGCGACGATCACCGAGCTCCCGCAGCGAGTCGCGGAGATCTATCCGCCGGTCCCACGGCGCCGCCTCGACGAGTTGACGGTCGCGCTGAGCCTCTTCAGCGACGCGATCGTCGCCTGTGACGACATCATGGACTACGCGCGCGAGCGCCCCGAGGAGACGCGGCGCCTTCCGCGCATCGGGGTGCTCTTCGCCCAAACGTATCGGACGTTCGCCGAGCTGCTCGGCCCGGCGCCGCACTTCTGGAACCGCCTCGAGCGGTATTACGCCGACTTCGTGGATGCGATGGATGCCGAGGTTCGCTACGCGACCGGTGCGACGCCCTGGTCTGCCTGCTCCGAGGAAGAGTGCCTAGCGATCGAGCGCGGCAAGAACGGCTTGGTGCGCCTGGTCGACGCGAGCGTCGCGGCGCTGGCGGGGAACGATCGCGCGGAAGACGGCGCGGCGGAGTCGATGCTCGACCTGTTCGTCGCGAACCAGATGGTCGACGATCTGCGCGACTGGCGCGAAGACATTCGCGACGGCGCGCTTTCGCTCGTCTTGCTGCGGGCGGCGGGCGGCACGAAGCCCGCGCCGGACGCCGCGCGCGAGCTCGGCGCCCGTATCTATCTCGACGGCCACGCGGCCCACGTGCTCGCCGTCGCCGACGCGCACTGCCGTCGCGCGCTCGAGCACGCGCGGGCGCTCGGCGGCGAGGCGCTCGCCGCGTCGGCCCTCGGGTACCAACGGCGCATCGGCGAGTTGCGCGAGCGCCTCGACCGCGAGGTCGACGCGCTGCGCGCCGGTCTCAGCGTCCCTCGCTGAACGCGTCCATGCCGAGCGTGCCGAAGCGCAGCGCCGCGGCGTACGTTCCGTCGATCGCGACCAGTTCGTCGTGCGTTCCTTGCTCGACGATGCGGCCCTCGCGCATGACGAAGATGCGATCGGCGTTACGGATAGTCGAGAGCCGGTGAGCGATGATAATCGTGGTCGTGCGCTGGAGCGTGCCGCGCAGGTCGCGAAAGAAGCGCGCCTCGGTTTCGTTGTCGACCGCCGAGGTCGCCTCGTCCAGCACCAAGATGCGCGGCCGCTTAACCAGGGCGCGCGCGATCGAAAGCCGTTGCCGCTGGCCGCCCGAGAGCGTGGTGCCGCGCTCGCCCACGACGGTGTCGAGGCCGTCGTGCTCGGCGGCGATGAAGTCGGTCGCCTGGGCGACGGCGATCGCCGCTTCGAGCTGCTGGTCGTCGGCGCCGGGCGCGCCGAAGAGGACGTTGTCTCGGATCGTCCCGGCGAAGACGTACGGTTCCTGGCTGACCAACCCGATAGCGCCGCGAAGGTCGGCGACGCGCAGCGCGTCGATCGGCGTCTCGTCGACGGTGATCCGGCCCTCGTAGCCTGCGTAAAAGCGCATCAAGAGCTTGGCCAGCGTCGTCTTGCCCGAGCCGGTCGGGCCGACGATCGCGACCGTGCTGCCGGCCGGAATGCGCATCGAGAAGTCCTCGAGTACCGCCTGATCCGGCTCGTAGCCGAAGGTGACGTGCTCGAAGGCGATGTCGCCCTGCATCGTGCCCAGATCGAGCGGTTCGGTGCCGCCGTCGTCCTCGAGCGGAACGTCGAGCAGCGCGTAAACGCGACCGATCGCGCCGAGGCTGCTCTGCATGCGCTCGAGCTCCGGCGCCAGCCCCATCAGGGGATAGAGCAGCTGACCAGTCATCATCATCATCGAGGCGAACGCGCCCGGGCTCAGCTCGCCGGCGGCGACGAAGCCGCGTGCCGCGAGCAAGGTGGTGATCGTGCCCCCCATCACGATGAACTCGAGAACCGGCGAGAACAGCAGCGCGACGGACGCGGCGTCCTCTTTTGCCGCGCGTACGTTCTCGGAGGCGGCCGACACGAGGGCCAGCTCGCGCGCCTCGGCGGAAAAGCTCTTGATCGTCGCGATGCCTTCCACGTCAGCGGTGATCCGCGCGCCGAGCTGCGCCGATCGCGCGCCCGTGCGCGCCAGCCGCGGCTTGAGGCGTCGCTGCAGCTCCTCGACCGCTAGGCCGACGAACGGGATCGGCAACAACGCGAAGAGCGCGATCTTGGGCGCCATGACCGCCAGCGCGAGGCCGACGACCGTCGCCGTCGAGGCGATGCGGAGAATCTCGTATGAGGCGTTGAATGCGGTCGCGACCTGGTTCACGTCGTCTCCGACCACGGCCAGCACGCGGCCCGCGTTCGCGCGCTCGAAGTAGCGCAGGGCCAGCCGCTCGACGTGCGCGAACGCCTCGCGCCGCAACTGGTGCTCGTAGGCCACCGCGACGCGCCGCCAGCGCAGGCGGCCGCGATAGTCGAGGAACGCCTGGACTGCGGTGATGGCGAGTCCGCCGATAGTGAGGACGGCGAACGCGAACGGACTGGCCGAAAGCGTCCAGATGCCGAAGAAGCTGGCGCTCCCGCTGACGACCAGATCGATCGCCATGCGCACGACCGCGAAGCGCGAGAGTGAGGCGATCATTGCCAGCACCGTGTCGACCGCCGAGCGCGTGAGCTCGCGCCGATAGGGCTGCAGCTGCTCTATGAGGCGCGCGGTCGTCCCCGTCCCGATCCGCGGTGCTGCGGCGGGTACCGCCGCCGCGGGCGCGTGCTCGGGAAGCCGGGCGAAGACGTCGTTGACCAGGCGGCGGAACCTCGCCTCGAACGCGCTGGACTCGAGTTCCGGGTCGTAGACGACCAGGACGCGGCCGGTTACGGCGTTGGCGCGCCCGTCCCATACCTGGGGTTCGTCCCGGAGCGCGAGCACGAGAGCCTCGGCGGCGTCGTCTCGTCCTTCGAGCCCCGCGACTTCCCAGCGTTCACGGCCCGGAATAGCGGACCGCCGGTGCACCAGAGCGACGCTACACCGCCGCCTTCGTCGTCGGCTTGGGATTCGAAGCGGCGGCGGCTTTTGCGGCAGCGGCTTTCTCGGCGCGCAACTTCGCGATTTCCGCGCGTTCGGCGGCTTCTTCGGCCGCGCGCTGCGCCTCTTCGAGATCCATCTCGGCGGCCACGTCCTCGACGTCTTCCCGGGCCTCTTCGTAGAGCTTCTTCACGCTACGGGTCACGACGATGCCGCCGCGAGCCACCGTGCGGAAGCCCTTTTTGATCTGCCGCTGTCCGAGGATGCCCGCAGCCCCTCCGACGATGAACGGTAAAATGAAAGACATCATGCCCTCCGGGATCGGTGCGGTTTGAAAAGCTCGGCGCGTATCGGTGCTCGTACCGACAGGCACAGGCACACCGCAAGCTCCCAACGTGCACGCCGCCGATCGCGACGACCACCGTCCGGTCGGGAGGACCATCCATCCCACACCCTCGCCGAGCCCGCGCCCACCCCTGTCTCCTACCGTTCGGATAGAGCCGTCACGTCCCTTAGCGAGGTTACCCTTGCGTGAGACGCGACCGGTTTTCCTCTCGACGAATGGCGGACTTCCCGGCCCTCCCGAACCTCACCGCTGCGCCGGGAGTGACTGCATGACGGCGAGCCGCTCACCCGCTCGAGGTCCTGCCGTCAGGCTCCGGCGAGACCACGCTTCCGACGCGGTTTTTCTGGATTCCGCGACATCCGTCCATTCGGTAAGAATCCTTACAGACCCGGCCTCGAGCGCGAACTATGTTGTGCGCCTGGTCGCCACAAGCTCGAATCCGGAGAACATTTACAATGATCAACAGGCCATGGCGTCAAGGAGCGTTCGCGGTTACCGTGATCGCCGGCTTGCTCACCGCCGCGGTACGGTACTTTCCCGCGCACGAGGCTTCGGCTGCGTCACCGTATCTGCCGGAGAGCCATCTCGTGCTCAAGAGTGCCCGCGACGTCAACGTCGCCGCGAGCACCGTCGTCATTCCGATCCATCGCGGCATCGCCAACGGGAAGACGGTCTGGTACATCATCACCGACGCTTCCGACTATGGCGTGGCGCACGACCTCAACGTCCTCTACGCGCCCAAGCTGAACAATATTGCGATCAACTGTCCCGAGTGCTTGCAGACGGTAACGTTGGGCAAGCCGAGCGGGAAGTTCAACAACGACGCGATCGTGCACTTCCAAGGCGCGCCGGACTTCAGCCCGACGCGCGTCTATGAACCCTCGGCGACCGGTTTTCCGCCGGTGAAGGCCGCACCGGGCGCCGTCGGCGGCCCGCACTACAGCCCCTTCGTGCGCATCGCCGGTTCGAACATCGTCTACAACATGTCGATCGTCGCGACGGGTGACGGTCCGTACGACGTCGTTCACCACACGAACACGGCGGACCGCGTCCTGGCCATCGACACCAAGCAGGACAACGACGGTCCGGAAGTGACGATGCTGCTGGCGCACGGATTCGATTCGGGCCAGCCGATCGTGTATCTGAGCACCGAAGCCTCCGATCCGGGCGCGGCAACGGTCGAGCGCGCGATCTACGTGCCGCTGCTCAATCACGCGCCGTTCGCGAACGGCGACGACAATCTCGGCTCGGCTCGCGAGCGCATCTTCGTGTTCCTCAACGGCCAGACGTCGGGCGAAAACAGTCAAGGGCTGATGTACCTCGGCCTGCGCTGTCACCTCGGCGAAGACGCGACGATGGCGAATTCCGCGCAGCTCTGCTCGCCGCTCAACGCGCAGGGCGACTTCCCCTCGCTCGACGATCCGCGTCACGCCAACGCCTACAGCCCGCTGTGGGACGTCCAGTTGGGCGTGTGGACGCCGGCGGCCGTGAAAGCCGGCAAGAACACGCGCCAGACCGACGAGAACCAGATTCTCAATCTGGTCGGTCAAGGCTATCTGACCGGACCAGGCGGTGCGCCCTACGGCTCCGTGTTCGTCGTCAATTGTCCCCCGGTGGCGTTCGTCGACCAGCGTCCCGACAAAGACTTGGCGAACAACGTCTTCAACCGATGAACCGATTGCACGTCGTGCTGCTCGCCGGCCTCGTTCTGAGGCCGGCGGCGGCCGCTGCTGCCGGCGCGCCGCCGCCGGTGCAGGTCATCATCCACGATCACGCATTCCGGCCGCCGGTCGTTCACGTGAAGGCGGGTCAGCGAATCGTTTGGACCAATACCGACCAAGACCCGCACACCGTGACCAGCGGAGGCGCGAACGTCGACGACGGCCGTTGGAAGAGCTCGCCCCTCATTCCGGACGGCGCCACGTTCACGTTACGCCTCACCAAGCCCGGCGTGTACCCGTACTTTTGCAAGCCGCACGAGTTCGAAGCGTCGATGCACGGTAAGATCATCGTCGCTCCGTAACCGGCCGCCCGGTGTCCGCGGATACCGGTTCGTCGAGCACGACGCGATTGCGCCCCATCGCCTTGGCGATGAAGAGCGCGGCGTCGGCGCGCCGCGTCAATGCGTCGGGCGACGTGGTTGGGTCGGGGACGCCGCTCGCGACGCCGACGCTCGCGCACAGTCGGCCGAGCGGGACCTGCGCGTGCGGGATGTCGAGCGCGGCGATCGCGTCGTGCATCCGTTGGCCGAGCGCGAACGCCCCGCCGTCGTCGTAGACGGGCGCGAGCACGGCGAAGCCGTCGCCGTCGGCGCGCGCGACCAGCGCGCCGGGGACGTCGGCGCACGCGGCGGTCAATGCGGCCGCGCAACTGCGCAGCGCGTCGTCGCCGGCGGCGTAGCCGCAGGTCGCATCGTAGCGGCGGAAGTGGTCGAGGTCCACGAGCAGTAGCGCCAGCGGAGCACCTTCGTTCGCGCGCCAGGCGGCGTCCATCGCGCGGGTGAGCGCGACGCGGCTCGCGAGCCCGGTCAGCTCGTCGCGCTCGTCCCGCTCGGGCGCGCGCGTCCGCGTCGCGAGCAGCGCCGTCAGCAGCAGCAGCTCGGCCAACGGACCCGCGGTAATCGTCAGATGCGCGATCTGCGCGCCCGTCTCGGTCGGCGTGAAGGCGGACGCGGCGCCGAGCGCCGAGGCGATGGCGGCCGCGGCGGTGGCGGCGATGAGCAGCGGGCCGTCCGGCGTTCGCCGCGCGGCGAGGGCCAGCGCGAGCGTGGCCAGCGCGAACGCGAGCGGGAACGCGTGATCGAGCGCGCGCAAGAGCGCGATGTTGCCGCCTAGCCACAGATCCTGCGCGACGTCGGCGCCGGCCACGTAGACGACGCTCGCGAGCGCGACGACGAGGGCAAGCACGATCACCGTGCGCGGCGGCCGCGCCGCCGCCGTGCGATCGAGCAGGACGCCGAGCACGCCCGCCAGCGCGAGCGCGAAGGCGAGCGCGTGCAGGGGCTGGCTGAGCTCCGGCGGCGGGCGCACGATGCCGACGAACGGCAGCGCCAGAAGACAATTCGCGGCCGCCGCGACCGTTAGCGCGACGAGCGCGCGCCTGCGGCGCACGGTCAGCAGCAGCGCCGCGAGCAGGGTCAGCGCGAAGAACGCGCCGCACGCGACGACGTCCCAGCGGCCGCCGGCGAGCGAACGCGCGAGGATGTCGTCGGTCACCAGCAGCGGCGTCGCCTCCTGGCTGACGATCGAGCCGGTCAGGTCGATCCGCGTCGCGCGGTAGGCGTCGTCCGGCAGGCGGACTCCCAAGATCTCGCCGGGCAGGCTCGGCGCGGCGGCGATCACCTCGTGGCGCCCGTCGGGATACGTCAGCGTGACCGTGAAGCCGCGCGCAAGCCACGTGCTCACGATCGAAAGCCCCGGTATCGGGGGGACCCGGAAGGTCGCCTGCAGCGCGCTCGGCTGCAGCAGCGACGCCGGCGCGGCGTCGCCGAGCGGCGCGCCGGGCGGGAGCAGGGGGACGTCGGCGCGCGCAGCGCTCGGCCCGAGCGCGCTGAGCACCAGCAGGGCCGCCAGGACCCAGAGCCGTCCGAGCACGCCGTGGGCTTCGCTTGCCAGGCTGCCCTTCACCCGCACCGAATCCTGACGCGGCCCGAGAGGGTCGTCGAGGGAGCACGCGAACCTAAGGCGGTCGCCCCGCCGGGTCCCACGGCCGCGGGCGAAATGCCGACGTAGCTCAGTTGGTAGAGCAGCTGATTCGTAATCAGCAGGTCGCCGGTTCGAGTCCGGCCGTCGGCTCCAGGAAAACTGCGTTGCGGCGCGGTTTTCGCGTTTTCGGATGGCTCCCGCGGAGTTCGCCGGCCAGTCCAATGGCACAGACCCAGTTCTGATCCGCGACTGCTGAGCGATGCCAGTGCGTTCGCGATGCGGCCCGTGGCTCGCTTAACGAAGCTAACAGCGTGACCCCGGGGTGCGAAAGGAGCTGGCGCCGCGCGACGACGCTTCGCTCCACACCAGCAGATCGAGTGTGTGCGAGGCGCGAGGAATGGACACGAAGCGGCAGTTGCAGACGGTCATCGCTGCCTATGGGCGTGACGTCGTTGATTCCTTGAACGTCACCGGATATCGGCACGAGGGGATGAGTTGGTTGCCCCTGCAGCGCAGCGCCCTTGAGCGGACGGAGTACCTGCTGGCGAACTACGATCTCTAGGATACACCGGGAACGACATCGTCTATTTACTGCTAGAGTGCGCTGACGACTATCTAGTCGACGTGTTGGTCGATCCCGATCGAGTCGATCTTGAACGCGTCAAGGAAGTCATTAGAAGCACGTCCCCTGCCAACGTGAGCGGTTAACTAACCTAGACATGCCGCCGCCCCTCGCTTGCCTTCCGCCTGGAGCTCTCTCGGACCGTCACGCGTTGCCTCTACTCGTCGCTTACTTCGGCTCACCGACCCCTAGCGTCAGAAAATTCCTTGCTCAATTTCGTTGTCGCGAAGCGAAGCGCGCTTCCGCTCCGCATCAAGATGCGATCGCAGCTCATCCTTCCAGATTTCGATGCGGGGGCTCCCAAACGTCGGCATGCCATCGACGAGTGCCATTCGCATCGCGTAGTAATCAGCCCCTGGCCCAACGCTTGCGAAGCTATGAATGTTTGCTTCCAGCGAACGAAGCACGTCGTCTCTTTCGCCAAAATTCTCAAGGAGCGCCATCATAAGCGGCGTGATGCGTAATGGCTCATCAGGCGAAGACTGGATCATCAGCCCGTATTGTGCAAGAAATGCCGGGACGTCATCAACGTAGTCGTGTCCAAAGGCGATTAGATCATCGATCGATCTACCTTCAACAGCGAGGCGATCATCGGCGAGAGAGAATGAATCATGCTGCGTCGCGATGAGCAATCGCCACCTATCAGCTCGATCCAGCGACGCGTACCGTCTCTTGAACCGGTCCCACACGGTATCGTGGGCAAGGAGCATCGGCCACAAATCAGCGACACGTCGACGCTCTGCAAAGCCTCCTTTGTCCGAAAGTGCCTCGGTCATAAGCTGCTCTCCGACGTCAGTGGCGAAGCGAACGTTCGATTTGATCAGTCGCTTCGCGACCTCGAGCAAGCTCCATTCATGAACGTCGTCCAGAGGCTTCTTGAGAAAGCCACTCTGTACGATGACCGCTTCAAAAACATCGTCTAGACCCTCTCGATCCGAAACCCCGAACATCAGGAGATTGACGACGCTAGAGTACCAGCCGTGATCGAGGAAGACGGCGGCGAGGGCGCGCAACTGCTCCCGGTCAACGTGTGCATATGCGTTGCCCATGAAGAGGTTCCGTCGAGGAGGTGCCGTAAGGCGACGCTCCTTGTAGGCTTGAAGCAGAAGTTCTATGTCACGCGATTCCACGCGCGGCCACACGATGACAGCCGGCAATGCTTGAACCAGGTGATCGTCTTTTGAGATCCGTACCAGAACCGACCACCGGTAGTCCGGATCGGCTTCGCCGAGCGTTCCGACGATGCTCATTAGAGCGAGATCGTTCCGGGGTTCGGGTGCGTCTACGTAGGCAGCGAGTGCATCCTCCACGAGCTGCTCCCGATCACCAGTGTGCTTTGCGGCGGCTTGCCCGTAACCATGCGGCAGTCGGTGCGACCAACCCGTGCTCACCACGTCGAGAACCGCACGTACGCGGCCCGCTTCCGTCGTCTCACGCGCAAACCGGTCGACATTCTCAAGCGATCGATCGACGATACCGGATCCCGGGACCTCGTCAAGATCGAGCGGCGGATCCGTCACGTACAGAGTGATCTGTTCGAGAAGGTCCGTCGGCAGCAATGACTGCAGAATGCCGCGCGCCCGCTCGCGATCTGCGTCATTTTCGCACACATGGCGAATTGCCCATTTTAGCCGATCAACTGCCTTCGGCCAGGCTGGCCCGGCAAGCGATGTCGCTGCCCTTTCCAGATCATCCCAAAGGCGGTAGCGAGCGAGCAACGGGATTCCGTCTGCGATTACGTCGCGGGAAAGGGCGAACGCCTGTGGACCGCGAGAACTCAGTGTCAGGGCACGATCGACGGCAGCTCTAACATAATCAAAGATATCCTTCCATATCGTTGGGCACCACTCAATGAGAATAGGACGCCCGCCTTGAGATTCGACGCCCAGGACCACATAGTTCTGGTTTAGGGACAGCACGCGCCCGAGTGCCTCGGCGACCAGCGTATGGCTTCGAGAATCGGTGCGCTCCAACATTTCGTCGACAATCGCGATGCGCTCGTTTGGATGCGCTTCGGTTTGAGATCCCTGCACGGCAAAGAACTTACTCAACGTCCCCGTAGCGTTGTTCGCATTCGAAGCATTCTCGTTACGAGCAAGCGCAAAAATCAGACGCACCGCAGCTTTGAAGTGAGCAGCGTGAAAGGCAATGCCCTCGAGAGCCCACACCAGGTTCTGCCGTCCGCTCGGCTCATCGATGTCGCTGAGGTCCTCGTCGCTCAACGCCGAGAGCGCACGGGTCATCGCCTTGATCGCGGCGTCGGGGTTCACTTGCGCAAGTGATCGTAGCATCCTCGAATTCGTTGGGCCGAGAATACCGGCGAGGTTCCCGAACCGGCCGGACGGCGAAAGCAGTCCAGCAGCAAGTTCGAGTGAGGTGCCCGTCGTCACGTCGCCAAAACGTCGGGCAAGCGCTATCGTCAGGCTGTCGGGTAGCTCGGCGAAGAGTCGCTCCCGTGTTTCAGGCGCGACGTCGTCGAGCCAGCGCCGTGTAAGGCGAAGCGCCAGAGGTGGCGGCGTGACACGCCAGTAGCGACCAATGGCAACGATCAGACCCTTTCGTTCGAAGTTCTTCACGATGCGGTGGAAAGCGTCGCGTGAGACATTCGGTAGGAACGTTGCCCGCAATATTTCCCACTCCAATGCTACACGTTCGCTGTAACCGACGTGGTCAAAGAGGGCAAGGAGGGACAGGACGGCGTACTCGTCAGAATCATCGAAGTAGCCGATGAGTCGCTGGGTGATTTGGTCGTTCGTAAGATCAGTGATCATCACACTGTCATTGCTAATCGCCTTCAGTACGAGGATCGCCATTAATGGCCAACCTTGCGCATACTCGACGATCCGCAGAAAATTCGGGCCTGTAAGCTGAGGCTCAAGCCCTTTGACGATCCGCGTGATCGTCTCGGAGTTTGTCTGCCGAAGCGTTGCGTCGCCGCTTAGCTCGTGACGGTGGTCGATCGAAATGACCGAGAGGGCGCTACCCGCGATCGCTTGAGCAAGCTGCTGGTGAAGTTCGGCCTCACAATCGTCTACGACAATGGTTCCGCCAACACCGAGTCGACGCCAGTCGGGGATTGTACTCAGTAGCTGCAGGCCGCTGCCGGGGTAGCGAGCATCGAAATAGACGATGCCGACGCCCTCAGCCGCCATTGGTCGCAGAGCCTCCAGCGCCAAGCGCGTTTTTCCTAGACCCGACGCGCCGTTGAGTCGAAAGACTCCGCCGATCTTTTTAGCTGCTGCTCTCAATTGCTCGGCGATGCGACCGGTCACGTCGTCCCAGACGTACGGGTTATCGAGACCGGGCAGGCGCGACCATTCGTCGAAGGTAGCTAGTAGTGCTGTATGCTCACGCCCGGCGGCACGAATAAGGAACGTACGAGACCAAAGATCTTGGGCTGCCCAGGCCGCAATTTCGTCCGCGGCCATGATGTAGATCTTCGGGTCAGTGCCCGGAAGATGCGGACGAGCAGCAGCGACCATTGCGTGAGTACGCGCTAATTTTTGGTCAGCGGTCATATCGATTCCGCTGAAGACGATGTAGGCGCCATCGGCGGCAAGCACGTCGCGAATTCGGGGTTTGATCGCGGTCCCGTCGCGCCGCATGATCTCGCGAACCAAATCGGACGGACCGAGACGCCGACCGGACTTTGACTGCCATATTACGCTTCGGGCAGGCAGTCTGGCGGTCCGAGCGGGCCCGCCGGACCACACCATCATGCCATCGATGCCACCATCGGCATCGCTGTTGCGGCATGTCGTGTCCGGAACGCCCGGGATTTCATGCTGCCGGACCTCGAGCCGCACGAGGTGGTTGATCAGCGTGGCAAAGTCGGCTGGTGTGAGTGCTTCGACATCCCCCGCCCCGACCGTGAATGGATTACTGGCCTGAGATCGGGCCCGCTGGGTCTTCCACCGGGCAAGATGACGGCTGATTAGCGCCAAAGAGCCGGCACCCAACAGCTCTTGAACCGAGCGTAAGGTGGGGCGCGCCCCGCTGCTCGCTATCTTAAGTGCCGCTTCCTCAACCTGTTGGTAGGTGACTTGGCCGGGCCGTCCCCGCGTCTGCATGTGCTTGTATTTCGAATCATTTCGGTACGAAACCTCGTCACCAACGGAGCCGCGTCGGACATGCGGCTTGAAGCCGTGCGTGGGCGTCGGCCGATGGGGTAGGCCTCGACAAATGTCAGGTTTTCGGTGTAATATACTGACATGAGCGTAGCGGCAGCCATCCGGAGGCAGGTAGAGGGGCTTCCTGATCGGACACCAGTTCGCGTGGCCGAGGTTCGAGCCAAACTACCCCAGGCTACTAATGCGGCAATTGAGCAAGCCTTCGCTCGTTTAGCGAAGGACGGCACACTTCTTCGAATTAGTAAGGGCGTTTATTGGAAAGCACGCCGGACGCGATTTGGAATGGTCAGGCCCGACGCATTTGAGACCGCGTTTGCCATCGCTGGTGATCATGCTCCAGGTCCTGCCGGTCCAGCCGCTGCCGCCTTCCTTGGGCTGACGACGCAAATTCCACCGGTCCAGGATTATGCCGTCCTGGTGAAGCCAGCGGTTAGTCTGCCGAACGTCGCTTTCCACGAGCGTACAAACACCCGTCGCAAGGAATTGAATCCCGCGGAGATCGCGGTCCTGGAGATTGCTCGGGATCGCTGCCGCTTTTGCGAGTTGCCACAGCGGAGGATCTTTGCCCACTTAAGAGAGCTTGCGGAACAGGGAAAGATCAGTGTACCTGCCGTGCGCGAAGCGGCAATCGGTGAGACGCGCATGGTCCAAGAGTTCGTGACATCGCTCTCGTAGGGAGAGCTAGCCTTCGCACGGAGCCTGAGGAACGAGCGGCGCTTGTAGGCCTGGCGAGTGACGCATTTGGCCTGAGCCCCGAGCTGGTCGAGAAGGATTTCTGGGTTACGGAAGTCTTGCGCGTTCTATCTCGACCGCGCCAGGGCGTGCGGATCATTTTTAAGGGGGGAACTAGTCTTTCCAAAGGGTTCCGCTTGATCCATAGGATGTCTGAAGACGTCGACATCTTGCTGATCTCGGAAAATCTGTCAATCCGGCAGCGGACATTGCAACTCGACGCGATCATGCGTGATGTCGCGACCTATCTTGGTATTCCGCCGGTCGAGCAGCGGCGCGAGGAAGGCCGCAAGCTCGTGTCGCGTTTTCCTTACAGCGACCGAGAGACGGCGATTGTCAGTCCGAGCGTCCTGCTCGAATTGAGTTTTCGCGGTTACCCGGAGCCATCGCTTGAGCGCGTAGTGGAATCCTATGTGGCTCAATACATGCGTGACGCCGGCATGCCGGAGGACTTCATTGAGCGAGATAATGTCACGCTTTCAGTTCTCGCTCCAGTGCGCACGCTCATGGAGAAAATCTTCGCCCTGCACGTAGCTGCGTCCAATTCGCCACCTCGGCTTGATGAGCTGCGCCTCATGGCACGTTACTACTACGACATCAAGATGCTTCTGGACGACCACGCAACGCGGTACGCACTCGGATCGCTCGGGGATATGGCGGCCTATTGCGAAAAAGAGTTACGCAATGCGGGAGTGGGCCAACCGTTTCACGGAGCGACGCGACCAACTGGCGGTTACGCCGAGAGCCCGGCGTTCCGGCTCTCGGCCCAGCTCCGAGAGGTCCTGGACGACGCCTACACCGCCGCGATGAGTTTTCTGTTCGCGCACGCGGAAAAACCGTCGCTTGACGAATGTCTCGAATGCATCATACGCCACGGCGGCATTTTGTAGTGGGCCGCCCATTGGGCGCTCGCGGTTATTCGGGCCCTTTGCCAACTGGCGCACATCATGGATCTGGGGGATCCGTGAGGGCTCCCTCCGGGTAGCGATCCCGGGAGCGCCGAAGTTACGGAGTATGGCACCGGGTGAACAACCGTACGTCGTCGGACTACCGGACGAGTTTGACCTAACCGAAGATCAAGCGCGTGCGCTAAACGTGGATGCACTCGTCGCCGATGCGTCGCTGGAGCACGGCCAGTTCGACTGCCAGCGTCGCCTTGCTGCTGCTCGAGACGAAGCGCAGGAGCGCGGCGATGAGGCTGCAGCTATTGCGTATCAGTTGCTCGTGGTTGCGACCGGAATGATGTTATCGGACGATCGCCGAGCGCCTTTCGGTAGGTACGTTTCAGGCCACGACGGAGAAAACCGGCGTTGGCACAGCCCGCTTCCCGCGGACCTCCGTGATCGTCACGTCGGGGCGCTCTTGGCGATTAACGAAACCATCACGACCCCAGTGCTGCGGGGCCATCTGGCCGATATCCTCTGGCACCGATTGTACCCAAGGAAAGCCGAGCACGCCCAGACGGCTGTGGCCGCTCACCTCCAGGTTGCCGAAGCAACGTTCGCCCCGGACCACTGGACCATCTCGGAACGCTATCTCTCTCGGGCATATCGCCTTTCACGGCTGCTCGGAACACGCAGCTCCGCATTCGCCGCAACGCTGAGAATGGCATGGGCGTTCTTGGATAGGCTGGACGCAACCGATCCTCTATTCTACACGCATAGGATTATCTCGCGCATCTTCGACACGCTTACGGAAGCGCAAAGTGAAGCGCTCCTCGAACGGGTTAAAAGGATCGCCGAATCGTCCGATGCCAACTATGCGTTCGAGCGAGCACGCCAATACTATGACGTCGCGGTTCGATTAGCGCGTCGCCTCCGGCAGAAGGGCCCGGTCGACGCGTTGCGGTTCGCGCGTGCCGAAACCTATACTCGACAGGCCGACCTTGCGGCGAACGAGGTGATGCGCGCCCACTATCTGCGCCTTGGCAGGAGAGCGTTACTGGATGCGGGCGCGTCACGGGACCAGATCGAGCGCATCAGCGCCGCGCTCGATGACGCGCAAATTCTATCGGTCAGCGAGATGACCGAAATTGCGACAGAGATTCGTACAGAACCAGCGCCGGATGGCATCCTTGAGCGCATTCGGGGCAAGGAGCCCATGGAGGCGCTCTGGATTCTTGCTGGCAGCAGCATTCTTCTCAGAAAGAAGACGGCAGTTCGCGTAGCCGCCGACTACATCTCACGGTTCCACTTCCGGTATGGCTTCGGAAGAGCCAAAGTGAACCGGGACGGGAGGCTGCAAGGGACCTTCGCTGGTTCACTCGGTGCATCAGATGAAGAGCGGCGCAACGCACTTCGTGGTGCAATGCACGATCAGGCCGCCCAGGCTCGCTTGGCCAGCGTCCTCGGCACCATTGAGCCCGCTAGGCAGATCCTCGTCATCGAGCACGAGTACACGCTCGCGGATATCTATGAGGGAATCCAGAATCGGCCGTTGATTCCCCAAGGCCACTCCCTGCTCTGGGCCAAGGGCGTTTACGCAGGCCTTATGGGCGAATTCGACATCGCGGTTCACATACTGGCACCGCAGATTGAGAACGCGCTTCGCGAAGTCTTGCGAAGACGGCGCGTTGTCGTCATTGAGGAGCTCGACGGCTACCAGCGAGTGCAGTCCGTCGCCGACGTGCTTCGGCATCCGGTTGCCCCAGCGGCGTTCGGCGAGGACTACGTCTTCACGTTGGACTCCGTGCTCGGAGATCGCATGGGGGCGAATGTACGTAACGAAGTCGCGCACGGCCTCGTGAACGACGCTGCCGCTGGCGGAGTGGAGTCCGCGTTCCTTTGGTGGTTGGCGCTCAGGCTACTGAGAGCATATGGCCCGGATCCCCTTGCAAGACCACCGACGACCGGCGACGACGCTCGCCCGGATGTTTCAGGAGGTTGATGCCGACGCGGCCTCTCGCCGTCGCCAACTCGCTGCTCGCGGCGGTGCGCCTAGGAGATCGTGCCGACGAGGCGCTGAGTACCTGGTCGCAGGCCGGTGGCGGCCTTGCTGCGTGGTCCGCCTGCGAAGGGTGGGGCAGGCAGGTGCCACCACCTGGTACCACCACGGACATCCGTTTGTCCGCCTTCCCCGTGTCTATCCCGGGTCGATCAGTGCCCAGTGATGAGGCGACGAGGGGGCTGCAGCTGATTCGTAATCAGCAGGTCGCCGGTTCGAGTCCGGCCGTCGGCTCCATCGCGCAGCGAGGCGCCGCGCCCCCTTCTCAGAGAAGAGAGGGCCGCATGAGCGGGTCCGGCTCGGGTGCGGAGGCATTTGGAGACGTGCTTCTTCCTCCAATTGACGGAGGATTACGCGTCGAGGTCACGATCCCAGCCGGAGGGGGCGGGGCATTCATCGTTCCCGCGCATGGGTTGCATTACGTGAAGGCGGGCCGCGTGCGTGCGGTGGTCGACGGGATCGACCGCGTCGTCGAGGCGGGAGCGCTCATGACCGTTCCGCCGGGACCGCGGCGGATGCGGACGTTGGCGGAGACGGTCGTACAGACGGTGGCGGTACCGGACGCTGCCTTCATCGGGCGCTTCGGCGCGGAACCGGCGATTCTCGATCTCTCGCGGCGAGAGAAGCGCGAGTGGGCGGAACGGATGGAGTCGCTGGTTGCGACGACGGACGAAGCTTCCCGGCTCGAAGCGGCGAGGAGCGCGCTCGCGTTGCGCGAGGAGCGCGCCGAGGAGCGCGCACGGCAACATTTCGATCTGGTGCAGCGCGTCCTCGCGTTTCTCGGCGAGACGCTCGACCGCGCACCGACGCTGCACGAGCTCAGCGATCGTTTCGGCTTCGCGCCGAACTACTTGAACGACGTCCTGAGTGCGAGCACCGGCCGTTCGATACGACAGTGGACGATCGCGTTTCGCCTCGAGGCGGCGCGCTCCGCGCTGCGGCGGCGATCGGCGTCGATCACCGCCGTCGCGAGCCAGTTCGGCTTCGAGCCGGCGTACTTCGCGCGCCGCTTCGCCGGCCGGTACGGCATCTCGCCGGCGGCCTGGCGCGCACTGACCGGGCGCACGCAGGCCGGGCTCGACGAGGCGATCCGGCGCGTCTCGCCGCACGGCGTGCGGCTGGACGTCCCGGAGGCTACGTCGAGGGAGTGAAGCCGACCACCTGGAGGGTGAACCCGCTGAAATTGGCGCTGGGCAGCTCCGTGATGGTGCCGTTGCCGCCACCGTCGAGCGTGATCGTCGCGACCGTGGTCGGGTGCGCGCTCGAGACGCCCGAGACGACGACCCCGGTGAAGCCGCTCGTGTTGTTGCCGGCGAGGCTCGCCGCCTCGTCGCGCGACGGATTCGCCGCGTTGATCGCAAGCGACAAGAGCGATTGGCCCGGACCGAATTCCACCACGATCGTGATGGTGCCACTCGTCAGATAATCGAAGCCGTCGAGTGCGTACGTCTCGGGCGGGCCGCCCGGCTGCAGGATGCTCAGCGACGCACCCGAGTCGAAGGTCAGAACGCCGGCGGTCGAGACCGGGGCGTTCGTGGTCGAGTAGGTGCTCAATCCGGGTACGGTGACGATTTTGACCGGCGTCGGGCCGATCGACGCGCCGATCTGCGCGAAGGGAAAGACCGCAAAGGTATGAGCGATGAACGCCGCTCCGCAGTACCAGAGCGATCCGGAGTTCAGATCGCACGTGGTCTGCATCTCGTTGCCGTGCGCATCAGCGATTTGGGCGCTGAAGATTTCATCGCCGAGGCTCCCCTCCTGGCCGGTCTTGTTCTGTTCGGTCTCGATCGCGATGTTCTGGACCGCGCTCACGCTTCCGCCGGCCGTGTAGTGCGCTATCGTGCCGGTGGCGTTCACCAGCGAACCGGAGGCCGTCACGTTCTCCGCGAGATCCACGACGAGGGACGGGTGCACGCACGCGGAGTCGTAGAAGTACGAGTAGGTAACGTCGTCTTGGAGGTTGCTCGGCCCCGGATCGACGACTTCCGAATCGTTGCTACACGTCGAGGCGGACCGCGGAGCACGAGCCCGCGACGCGGACGTTTGTATCTGCGCGATGATGCCCTGCAGGGTCTGCATCAGCGATGTGCTCTGCACCATCCCGAGCATCGTATGAGCGCCGGACGCTGCACCCTCGGGCGACGCGGACGGAGTGCCCACGGGCCTCGGTGCGACGGCCGACCTCGTCGTGCCGCACGCGCTCAGGAGCGCCGCTGAGAAGAGGATGAGAAGGGTTACGAGGGCCCTCGTGCGTTGGTGCACCCGTTCGTCTCCTGACGAGAGAAGCGCTGAAACACCAACGAATGTAGCCGCTGCCGGCTGGTGCAGCTTGCATTTTCGACCGAGCTTCGTGAAGCGCCGGTTCGCCCAGATAGAGCGACCGCTCGCTTGCTGATTCGTGTCTAGGGCGTGAGGGCCTCGACGTAATCGACGGGACCGTATTCGTCGCCGCCTCCGAGCACGTAGAACACGTTGTTGGCGACGGCCCCGGCCGCTTCGTCTTGGGGTTGCAGCAGCGAGGAGATCGTCGTCCACGTGTTGCTGGTCGGGTTGTACGCGGCCGCGGTGGTGAGCCAGCCCTGATTGTAGTTGTCGCCGCCCGCCTCATAGATCGTATTGTTGACGACGCCGACCGCGACCGACTCGCGTCCTTGCCCCGGCATCGAGGCTTCCGTCGCCCACGTGTTGTTCGACGGATTGTACGCCTCGACCGTCGTCAGGTAGTTGCCGTTGTCGCCGCCGATCGCGTAGAGCGTGTTGTTCGCGACTGCGACGGCAACCGACTCGCGCGCGGTCGGGAGGGCCGCCTCCATCGTCCAGGCGTTCGTCGAGGGGTTGTAGGCCTGCACGTAGTTGACGGGACCGGAGCTGTTGCCGCCGCCGACGACGTAGAGGATTCCGTTGACGACGCCGACGCCGGCTCCGCTGACCGCTTGCGGCAGCGACGCCTTGGTCGACCAGGTGTTGCTCGACGGATCGTACGCCTCGACGGTCGTCAGAATGGTGTAGCTCGTATTGAAGCCGCCGACCGCGTAGAGGATCCCGTTGACGACACCGACGCCCATTCCTTCGCGCGTCGTCGGCATCGTCGCCTCTTCGGTCCACGTGTTCGTCGACGGATTGTAGGCCTCGTTGGCGTTCGAGTCGGCGTAAGCGGTCAGCATGCCGCCGACGACGTAGATGATGTTGTTGATCGTCCCGGCAGCGAGGTTTTCGCGCACGGTCGGAACCGTGCTGACGTCGGACCAGAACGGCGGGTACTCGACGCTGAAGGTGATCGACCGTTGCGCCACGCCGTCGCCGCTGCTCGCGCCGCTGGCCGTCAGCGTGACGGTCCCCGTGCCCGAGCCGGTCGGCGTCAGGGAGAGCTGATAGGGGTTCTGCGAGACGCTGACCGAGACGACGCCGCCGCTCTGCGTTGCCGAGAGTTTCGGTGCGCCCGGTGAGCTCGCCGCGATCGCCGTTCCATCGATCGTCGTGAGGTCGATCGGAAAGACCGCCGCGCCGGAGCTCGAGAGCGCGACGGCCCCCTGCCCGCTGCCGCTGCACAGCCCGCCGCTGGTCCCGCTCGGCAGCGAGCTGATCGCGATTGCCGGACCGGGACAGGTCGTGGTGCCGACCTGCGCGTCGAGCGCCACGGCGAAGCTGTTGCCGTTCCCTTCCACGACCGCGATCGTTTGCGTTTGCTGAGAGAGCGCGTTGCCGGCGCCGCCGGCCTGGTCGTATGCGACCAGCGTGACCTTGTCCGTCCCGATGGGGAAGACCGCGGTGAACGTGCACGTCCACGGACTCGAGCCCGGGCAGTTGCCCGAGCCGGGAGTCACGTTGAACGTCTGCACGCCGAACGCGGAGACCTGGCCCGGCGTGAGCCCGCTGGCGGTGTCCAGCGTGAACGCGAGCGATTCGGTTGCCGAGGACACGTATGCTGCACGGCGTGCGCGCGAAACGTCGTCGCGCGCCGGCACGACGATGGTGAACGTCGCGCGGCCCAGCGGAGCCGCCCCGCCGGAGGCAGGCGACGGCGACACCGGCACGGCGGCGCGGGACGCGCCCGTGCCGCCGCACGCCGTCAAGACGCCGAGCACCGCGAGCACGGTGAAACAACGAAACCCCATGGGATCAGGGTAGGAGAGCGACCGTCGCCGTTCCGTCGCATCCCCGTACGCTCGTCGCGGAACGTCAATGAGCGCACATTCTGGCCGACCCGACCGCCGCGATTTGCCCGAGCTGGGTCGGGAGGGGGCTATGGATTCAACCGGATACCTTCACGAGGTGTACGTTTGAGCGCCCAATAGTCCGTTCGCCGTCGCCGTGATGATCGTCGCGTCAGTCGGATCCCACGCAAGAGAAACGACTTCGGACCCGTAGTCCTGCCGCGCGAGTGGATTTGATGAACGCACGGGTGCCCAAACGATCACCGCGCCGCTCGCGTCGCTGCTTGCAAGCAGATCACCCCGATGCTGATATGCGAGCGCCGTGATGAGGTCGTCGTGCCCCTCGCAGGTGCGCGGTTTGGTGCCCTCCGGACTACGTTTGCAGTCCCAAATCGTCACTACATCGCTTCCGCCGGTGGCCAAATAGCGACTTGACGGATCCCATGCGAGTTGCAGCACCTTGGCCGGGTAGCCAGCCATCTGAAGATCGTCGCCGTTCTTTACGCGCCAGAAGTGTACGGTGCAGTCTTGGTCGCCCGTTGCGATGTATCGCCCGTCGCGGCTGCAAGCGACCGAGAGAATCGAGCCCTTCCAGCGAAAGCGGCGAACTGGGCGGTCACGTGAAGGCGACCATATCGTGAGCGCACCGTACGCAGCCGTTACCAACGCTTGCGCACCCGCCTGCCAGACACACGCGGAGACGGTGCTCGGGTGCGGCGCATAGGAACGCACGAGCTGTCCGTCCGCTGTCCACAGGCGAACGATGCGACCGGCTGCGGTTGCGAAGACCTGCGCGCTCGACGTGCCTGCCCCACGCGGGTCAAAGGCGACGTGCTCGACCCAGGCTGCACCGCCTTCGCACTCGGCGACCTGCTTGCCCGTGGCCACGTCCCAGATCCGGGCCCAGCCGTCCTGGCCACCGCTAACGAGCAGCGATTCGTCCGGGCTCCACGAAAGCGCGAGCGTGCCGTTCGCGTGTCCGCGGAAGCTCACGACGAAATCGCCGTTTCGTCCGTCCAGCACGACGATCCGACCGCTCGACGTGGCGGCAGCGACGAAAGTACCGCGACGCGAGCACGTGACGGCGATCGGATAGTCGTCCACATCGTACGACCACCGTTCGGCAAGCTGGTCCGGTGCGGCTATTGTCCCAGACACGCGCGAAAATCCCTGGTAAGCGCTTCGCGGTCGAGATTGCGCCCAATGAACACGAGCGTATTTCGGCGCGGCTCACTACCCCATTCGCGATCGGGCCGGCCGTCAAAGAGCATGTGGACACCTTGAAATACGAAGCGGCATGGGGAGTTCTCGATACTCAGCACGCCCTTCATGCGGAAAATATCCGGACCCAAGTTCTGTAGGACGTTTCGGAAGAAGACGTCGAGTCGCGCCTCGACGCAGTCTCCCTCCATCTCGATGCCGACGGACGTCACCGTCGCGTCATGTGTGTGGTTCGGCTTGTACGCAATCGTTTGTGCCGGCGCGACGGGCAGTCCGGTCGCCGCCGTGACCGTGACCGCGTATTCGACGCCGCCGTGCTGCGTGAAAACGGCGTACGTCCCCGGCTCCTCGACCGCGATGCGCACGAGCGTCGCTCGCTTTCCGTTCAGCGCGATACGCCAACGTCGCTCGCCCGGATGAATCCGATCGATCGAATGGCGTTCGATCGGCGGGCCGGAAAAGGCGAGCGTCGCTCGCTCCGCGACGTCGCCGAGGACAGCCGTGCCGTCTCCGCCTGCCGCCAACACGACGAGATCCATCGACTTGTCAGGACCGGCGGAGAGCTGCAAATCGTACGTGCCCGCTTTGAGCTGATAGGCACCCGCCCACTCGAACGGGTGCTCGGGTTCGAGGAACGCGGGGCGCACGTCGAGCGCACGGTCCAGATCGAAACCGCCGACGTCGAGGATGCGCTCCATCTCGATCGCTGCATTCGTGGTCCGAAAAATCTTCGCGGCGCCGTTCATCGACCGAATGCGAGCCTCGAGCACGTCGAGAGCCTGCGCGTCGACCAGGTCGACCTTGTTCAGCAAGATGACGTCCGCGAAGGCGATCTGCTCTTTGAGCTCTGTGCTCTCGTCGAAATGCTGCTCGAAGTGAAGCGCGTCGACGAGGGTCACGATCCCGTCGAGCCGCGTCTTCGACCGAACGTCCTGATCCACGAAGAACGTCTGAGCCACCGGTCCGGGATCGGCCAGGCCGGTCGTTTCGACCAAAATGTAATCGAATTTGTCTTTCCGTTTCATCAGTGTCCCGAGAATGCGGATCAAGTCACCGCGCACGGTGCAACAGATGCAGCCGTTGTTCATCTCGAACACTTCCTCGTCGGCGCCGATGACCAGGTCCTGGTCGACGCCGATCTCGCCGAACTCGTTCTCGATGACGGCGATACGCTTGCCGTGATTTTCGGTGAGAATGCGATTGAGTAAGGTCGTCTTGCCCGAACCGAGAAAGCCGGTCAAAACCGTAACCGGAACGGTGGAATCGCCGACGGTCGTCGTCACGTGAGCTCACTTCTTTCCGCGAGGGCGTTTTCACGCGCTCCCGCTTGCAGCATGAGGAAGGCGTAGGTCGTGAAGAGGGCCAGCATGAGGCTCGCGCTCACGATGACGTCCGAAAACGGCGGCTTCCAGCCGAGGAGCTGCGCGAGCTGATATGCGGCTACCGCAACCGCAAAAGCCGTGATCGCGATCAGCCAGATGCGTTTCGCGCGCCGAAGCGCCGATGCACGCAGCGAAATGAATCGGTGCACGAGAAAGCCGTCGAGCGCATCGGTGCAGAGAATGCCGCAGCAAAACGCGAGGCCGATCAGCACGGCCCCGATGACGCCGGCACCCGCGCTGAACGCGATCGCGTACGTCGCGAGTTGGCTCGACGTCTCGAATCCCAGGCCGAACAGCAGCCCGGTCGGGAGTGCGATCAGGACGTGGCTGCTGGCGCGCCAAGCCGCCGGGATGATGCGGGTTCGCGGCGAGCCGGTGACGTCGTCGCGCAGCGCGAGCTGAGTCAAATTCAGCGCTGCGACCGCCAGCAAAACGACCGTGCCGACCCAGCCGCCGATCTGCTCGACGAGCGCCCGGTACGGCGTGAACCACGTCCCGAGCAGACCGACCAACGCGGCAATGGCAAGAACCATGATCGAATGGCCGCCGGCAAAGAGCGCGCCCACGTAGCGGCTTCCGCGCGGCGCCCGCTCGTGCGAGTTCCGGGTGAGGTTGTCGATGATGGCGAGGTGGTCGGGATCGGCTCCATGGCGCAGGCCGAGGACGAAAACGCTGAGCGCGGCGACGAGCATGGGCGGTAGGTGTTGCAACTGAGTAGCATATTCCTGCGACTGAGTTGCAAATCACGGGCTGCCCAGCGGGTCGTAGCGAAGGCCATGACCGTGTTCGCTGAACGGCCGCTCTATCTCACCGCGACGCGTCGCAGAATCACCGCCCTGCTCGAACAAGAGCAGCGCTACCTCACGGCTGCCGCGGTTATGACGAAGCTCAAGGCGAGCATACCGACGCTCGCCAAGTCGACCGTGTACCGGACCTTAGAACGGCTCGAATCGAGCGGTTTCGTCACGAGCCGCACGGAGGCCGATGGCGAGACGAGCTACGTTTGGTGCCACAGCGCCCACCATCACCACGCGATCTGCCGCACCTGCGGCCGCGTGACCGACGTCGACTGCGAGGCGATCGACGCCCTCAAACAGCGTTTGCTCGACGAGGCCGGATTCGTCGTGGACGGCCACGCTATCGAATTGCTCGGCTACTGCGCCCAGTGCCGCGAGAAGCGCGAACCCGGCAGCCGGAAGTAGGCTGCCGGCGCGGTCAGGAGACCATGAAGCCGTGGACCAAAGATCGCACGGCAGCTGCGACGTGGCGATCTTGACCCTCGCCGACGATTGTGTACCTGAGGTGTCCGGCGCGGTCGAAGATGAGCTGCGTCGGCCAGGCAGAGACGCCATAGGCGTCCCAGATGCGATGTTCGTTGTCTAGCGCAATCGGCCACGGCAGCGCGGCGGCTTGGCGCTGTCTCGCTACGTAGCCGATGGCCTTCTGGTAACTCGGCACTTCCGGCGTGTGCACGGCCACGATCTCGAGCTCCGATCGTGGATAGGCCGCGTAGAGGTTCTTCAACGCCGGCGTGACGTTCGTGCAGTTGACGCACTCGAACGTGAAGACGTCGAGCAGGACGACCCGGCCCCTCAGGCTCGCGAGCGTGGGGTGTCCGCCCAACCATCCCGTGGCCAGCGCGAGAGAGCCGAGGCTCGGCGCCGCCTGGGCGCACTGCGCTCGCAGAATCGCCGCGCCGCCGAGTATCGTGGCGAGGAGCGCTGCGCGTTTCATTGCGGTCCCTCAGAGCGCGCGGTGATCGCGAGTGCTTGCGCAAGATGCCAAAGGCGTCAATGCGGCAACGGCGGCCAGTGTCTCTTCGGGATCCGGCCGATAACGATAATCCGCGTTGACCTGCGCATCGACGATGGTGCCGTTGCGGTCGATGACATACCGGGCCGGGATCGGCAGGCGCCATGTGCCGGCCGCATTGATGCGGCCGAGATCGTTACGGAAGACGTTCCGGTACAAGTCGCGCAGGTATGCCGGAAAGGAGTATGCGAGACCGAAACGTTCCGCTACGTCGGCATTGGGGTCCACCAGCATCGGAAAGGCGATGTCGTGCTTCGCGCGATAGGCACCGGCGGATGCGGCGGACTGCGGCGTGATGACGACGAGCGAGGCGCCTAGATGACGGAAGTGCTCGTACGAGTCGTTCAACGCCTTGAGCTCCTCGTTGCAGAACGGGCACCACGTGCCTCGGTAGAACGACACGACGAGCGGGCCCTTGGAGAGGAGCTCCGCGGACGAGACGCGATTGCCGTCGAGATCCAAGAGGGCAAACGCCGGCACTACGTCGCCGGCCGTGAGCGCGTGGTTTGCGGCACCGTCGGTGCGCAGTTCGCCGAGGTGGCGCTCGAGCAGCTGCGCGACCTCGGGCTTGAGCGTCGTCGCCGCCTTCTCGCGCATCATTGCGAGCCGGTCGTTCAACGTCGGCATGTTAGGGCTTCGGTGAGGCGTGGGGCTTCGAAGCATGCGCCATTGAGCCGCTATGGCTCATCGTGCTATGGCTCATCGTGCCGTGGGTCATCGTGCCGTGGGCCATCGAACTGCTGTGGCTCATGGCGTGGTGCGTCATCGCGCCGGTCGCTTTCGGTGCCGGGGCTCGAGCGGAGACGGCGAAGGGGATGGCAGCTAGTGCGAGGGTGAGCACTGCGGGGGCGAACCGATTCATGTGGTCCTCCAGAGAGAAGGTCCAGGGCATCATGGCACCGAGGCGCAGAAAGCGATGTAAGCGCCCTTACCGCTGAGCATGATTCAAGCGCTCGGTGGCTTCCAAGATCGGAGGCGAGGGGCTGTTTCGCCCGCGCGGTCGAGGTGCGGTAAGCCTCCTTACGGCGCGACGCCGCGCGCCGTATCACGCTCATGCGAAGACAAGACACATCGGTCGAACTGGAGGTAGAATGCGCATCGCTGTCATGGGCTCCGGCGGAGTGGGCGGATATTTCGGAGGCCGCCTGGCGGCTGCCGGCGCTGACGTGACCTTCATCGCGCGGGGCACACAGCTCGAAGCCCTCCGCGACCAAGGACTGCGCATTCAAAGCGAACTCGGCGATCTTACCATTGCCGTAACCGTCTGTGAGGAGCCACGCGAAGCCGGACCCGTCGATCTCGTGATTCTCAGCGTGAAGCTGTGGGACACAGAAGCCGCCATCACGGCAATCGCTCCCCTGATGACCGACCGAACTGCCGTGATGTCGCTTCAGAACGGCGTCACGAAGGACGATGCGCTACGCGCGGCGTTCGGCAGTGAGCGCGTCGTGGGCGCGTTGTGTTACATCGGAGCTGCGATCGCGGAGCCGGGCGTGATTCGGCACACGGGCAAGTTGCAGCGGCTGGTCGTGGGTGAGTACGGCGGTCGGTCATCCGAGCGCGTGGCGGCCTTCGCCGAACTGTGCCGACGAGCTGCCATCGACGTCGAAGTGAGCACGGACATCGAACGCGCCGTCTGGGAGAAGTTCGTGTTTCTCGTCGGCTTCAGCGGAGCGACGTCGGTCATTCGGCAACCGATCGGCCCGATCCGCGGTAACGCGGGCGCGCGAACGTTCCTCGCTGCGCTGTTCGCCGAGACGGCTACCGTCGGAAGGGCCGGCGGTGTCCAGCTACCGGACGACTTCGCAGAGAATCGGCTGGCGTTCTGCGACACACTGCATCCCGCGTTCACCTCCTCGATGCACGGAGATCTCGAGCGCGGGGGCCGTCTTGAAGTTCCTTGGCTTCATGGCGTCGTTTCCGACCTGGGCTCACGAGCCGGGATACCAACGCCGGCGAACGACTTCGTTCGTAACGTCCTCTCCGTCTACGTCGATGGTCCTCCGGTCGTCGGGCCGTGACGGTTACTGGGCTCTCCGTTCGCGCCGTCAGTGTGCCGATGCGACGTCCGCTCTCAACGAGTGCGTCGATCATTCGCGAAGCTCCGCTCCTCCTCATCGACCTGGCAACGGACGTTGGAGTGACGGGCCGTAGCTATGTGTTCTGCTACGACCGCGTGGGCCAGCAGCTCATGCAACGAGTCCTTCGCGACGCGGCGGGGCTCATTTCCGGTACGCCTTTGAGTCCGCGAAGCGCAGAGGCGCTCCTGGCACGCCGTTGGCGGCTGTTCGGCAATGCCGGGCCCGTGGCCATGGCGCTATCCGGAATCGACGTCGCGATGTACGATGCGCTCGCTCAGCACGCGGGGCAACCCCTGGTGCGCTACCTCGGCGGGGCCCCGACACCCGTCAATTGCTACAACAGCAACGGATTGGGGTTGATCGGGGCGGCGAAGGCCGCCGACGAAGCCCGCGAACTCGTTGAGGAAGGGTACGCGGCGATCAAGCTGCGGCTGGGATATCCCACGCTCGCCGAGGATGTGGCCGTCGTGCGCGCGGTCCGTGACGCGATCGGAAGCCACGTCGCCGTGCTCGTCGATTACAATCAAGTACTCGATCGCGACGAGGGACTGCGTCGGTGTACCGCTCTGGACACCGAAGGCACGCGGTGGATCGAAGAACCGATCGTTCACGACGACTATAGCGGCGCCGCGGCGATTGCGGCTCACGTGACGACTGCGATCCAAATCGGCGAGAATTTTTCCGGCGCGCACGCAGTCGCCGCGTCGATATCCGCCGGGGCCTCGGATTTGCTGATGTTCGACCTTCAACGAATCGGCGGGGTCAGCGGATGGCTCGAGGCGGCGGCGGTGGCCCAGGATTTGCCTCTTTCGTCACATCTGTTTCCCGAGGTCAGCGTGCATTTGCTGGCGCTTTCGCCGCACTGTGATCTGCTCGAAGTGGTAGACTGGGCGGCGCCCGTGCTGCTCGAACCCCTTACGATCCGAGACGGGACCGCTATCGCCCCCGAACGCCCCGGGACGGGCGTCGCGTGGAACGAGGATGCCGTGAGGCGCTACCGTATCTGACCGGCGCTTCACGTGAGACGCGGAACGCCTTTGCCCCAGGTGGCGGGCGGCGCGAGCGACGTTCTCAGCGGCGGCGGCGCAAGGTCGCGGGCGTCCGAAGTGAAGACGGAGTCGCCTGCCGAGACGAGGTAGTCCGCCGTTCGCGCGGCGAGTGCTTGGATCGTCAGGCCGGGGTTCGCCGAACCCTGCGTCGGCAGCACGCTGCCGTCGCAGACGAACAGGTTGGCGATGTCATGGGACCTGCCGAACGCGTCGACGACCGAGGTCGCGGGGTCGCTGCCCATTCGCGCGCCGCCAACCAGGTGCGCGTACCGCGCCTCCTGGACGACCTCGGTTGCACCAGCCGCCCACATGACGTCCATCGTCTTCTCCTTGGCGGCCTTGATCAGCTTCTTGTCGTTGTCGTGCAGGTTGAAGCTCACGTGTGCGACGGGGATGCCGAACCGATCCGTTTCCTGCGCCAGCGTCACGCGGTTGTCGTCCCATGGCAAGATTTCGCCGAGCACGCCGAAGGCCGCCCAATGATTGTAGTCCATCATCTCGCGACGTAACCCCCAGCCCCAGGCCTTCTTCGCCGCGATCATCTGCTTCGCGAAGGCGATCGGCAACGGACCCACGGTCTGAATCGCGAATCCGCGCGCGAAATCGTTGCGGGGATCCGTTTCGTAGAATTCCTCCGTGAGCGCGTGCGCCGGGGGCGCCTTGTACATCCGTACCGGCTCGTCGAACCGCCCCAAGACGACGTTCCCGGCCTGCGCCATCAGGTACTTGCCGACGGTACCGCTCGAGTTCGCCAAGCCGTTCTCGAAGCCGGCGCACGCGGAGTTCAGCAGCAAGCGCGGCGTTTCGATCGCGTACCCGCAGACGATGACCGCCTTGGTGCGCTGGACGTGCGGGTTCGCGTCGTCGTCGAAATAATGAACCGCCGTCACCCGCCGGTTCGGGCCGATCTCGATGCGGTACGCCATCGAGCGGTCGCGAATCTCGGCGCCGTTCGTGATCGCGTCGGGAACGTGCGTGATCAGTGTGCTCGCCTTCGCGCCGACCTTGCAGCCCTGGATGCAGAAGCCGCGATAGATGCAGTGCGGCCTATCGCCGTGCGCTCCGCTCAGGATTGCAACCGGGCCGCCGATGCTCACCGGAATGTCGAGCGCGCTGCACCCTTTGATGAGCGCGTTGCCGACGCCGCCCATCGGGTGCGGCCCGTACGCGTACCCGTGCGGGTGGCCCCAGGGGTAATACGCCGGCCCGGCGACCGGCATCTCGAGCTCGAGCTGCTCGTAGTAGGGCCGGATGTCGTCGTACGAGAGCGGCCAATCGATACCGACGCCGTCGCGCGTGTACGTTTCGAAGTCCGAGGGGTGCAGTCGCGGCGTGAACGACGCCCAGTGCACCGAGCCGCCGCCGACGCCTTTCCCGCTGTTGTTCGCGCCCAGTGCGAGCGGATCGCTGCCGCCGGTGATCCGCGGATCCTCCCAATAGAGCCGGTGTGATCCGGCTTCGTCGCTGACCCAATCGCGGTCGGTGTCCCAGAACGGACCGGCCTCGAGTCCGACCACGCGGAAGCCCGCGCGCGCCAAGCGCTGCACGAGCACGCCGCCGGCCGAGCCGACCCCGACCACGACGTAGTCGACGGGATCGTTCTCGGCATGACGACGCATCGGCGCCGGAAGGCGTTGGCGCGTCCCCAGTGCGTGCCGGCTCATCGACGGCCGGCGTTCTTGGCGTGCGAGCGGTGCTGCTCGGACTCCAGGAAAAACGCGTGCACGTTCTCGACCTCATCAGAGGCGGAGCCGGGCGGCGCGCTCCACGCGTACCGCCGTTCGCGCACCTCCCACGGTTCGGGCTCGCCGCGTTCGAGACGCGTGTAGCCGCGCGGATACGCGGGGCCGCCGAAGCCGATCTCGTCCCAGGCCCAGGGGTGGGCGTAATAGGCGTCGGCGGCGTCACCGACGATGAGCTGCCAGAAGCGGTGGACCGACATGCGCTCCCAAATCGCTCGCGCCGCTTGGGGCGCACCGTCGTGAATGCGTGCCAGGACGGCTTCGCGCTGCGCGTACGTCAGGTCGACGAACGCGGCGTCCTGCGCGCAGCGTGCTTCGGCGTCGATGGCTTCGCGCCCAAGCCGATACGCTTCGCGATCGGGCGGCATATCGGCGTACCGGTAGCCCACCGTACGATCGTCGTGCAGGCGTGCGTCGACGGCGTTCACGATGGGAATGCGCCGCTCGGGGGTCCGATCGCTCTGGGGGAGCAGATGCTCGAATACGGCCGTCCAAAACTGCGCAGCCGCCGCGTCGAAATACCGGATCGGCGGCGGCGCGTGGACGCGCGCGACGACGACCTCGCGCGTGGTGGGGTCCCACGCGTCGCTCTGGCCGAGCGTGCTGAACCCCGGATAATACCCTGGCTGATCGCGCTGCGACACCTCGACGTCGGCGGGCGCGTCACGCTCGGCGCTCATCGCTCGCTCCGGCGCAATTGGCTCGCGAGCAGTCCGAGCCCGCCGGCTGCACCGAAGAGCAGCGGGGCGAAAACCGGCGGCCCGTACATGACGTTGTACAGGACATATTTGGCGCCGCCGGGACGGCGCAGCACACCGCGCACGTGATAGAAGAAGCCGAGGCCGGCCACCGCGAGCGCGACCGCGGAAAGCAGCGGGACGGCCGTTACCGCGTAGCGGCGTTCGCGGACTCCGGCCGCACAAGCGATGGCCAGCAGCGGCGCCAGCGCGACCGGCCACCACTGCGATCGATAGCGAAAGCCGGACTTGTAGTGCGAGTACAGCGCCTCCACGCCGCTGAAGCTCGCGCTCAGCCCCGCCACGATCAGCATGTGCTGTTGAAAACGACCCTCGCGCACGTCCTGTTCGAGCGTGAGCGGTTCGCGCGTGGCCGCGCGCGAGGACGCCGGCGCGTCCTCCCGTCGCAGGAACGAGGCGATGAGGCCGAGATAGGCTGCGGTGCCGAACAGCAACGGCGCGAAGAGCGGCGGTCCCATGATGACGTTGGTGATCGGAAGTCGCCAGCCGCCCGGCTTGCGCGCGATGCCGCGGACGTGGAAGACGAACCCGAGCGCCGAATCGGCGAGCGTCACCGCCGACACGGCGCGAAAGATCGAGCGTGCGGCCGAGCGGCTGAAGAACGCCCACACACCGGCGCCGGTCAGCGCGGCACTCAGAACAACCGGCGTATACATGATGCGCTGACCGTAGCTGCCGCGGTAGTGCTCGTAGGCGACCTCCAACCCGCTGAGCGCGCTGGCGCCGGCCGCGAGCAGAGCGAGGGTGCGCTGAAAGCGTCCTTCACGTACGTGGTTACGAAGATTCTCGACGGCATCGTCGCCGTCATCGCCGTGCACGAGGCCGTACTCACTTTCCGGTGCTGCGGACGTGATGAGGAGACGTTCGCCTTGGAGTTGTATCCGAAAGCGAGAGCATTGTAACGATCGGCGAAACGGTTGCTTGGCGTGCGGCGCCGCGGGGAAAAGCTCGGAGGATGGCACCACGTCTCCTCGTCCGCACCGATCACTATACGGAGGGCGTCGTCGTCGCCCCCGATGGGACGGTGTTCTTTTCGATGACGAGCGTCAGCACGGTCATGCGCATGCGTGCGGATGGGTCCGCGTGCGCGGTGTGGGCGCACGTCCCGGCTGCGAACGGTCACGCCATCGACGTCGACGGCAGCCACCTGGTCATGTCGAGCGCCGGTTCCGTCCAACGCCTGGACGGGAGCGGCACGACGATCGACGTCCTCGCCACCCAGGTCGATGGGCGGTGGCTGACCTATCCCAACGACGTCGCGCTCGATACGAGTCGGGGAACGTGCTACGTCACGGATTCGGGATACAAGAAGACGCCTGCGACGGTGCCGCCCGATCCGCAAGGCCGCGTCTACCGATTCGACCGAGACGATACCGTGCGAGAGGTCGCGGCCGGCATCGCGTACGCGAACGGCATCGCCTTGGCGCGCGAGGGCGCATCGCTGTATGTCGGCGAGAGCGTGACCGGGACGATCTGGAGCTATCCGCTCGCCGACGACGGCTCGTTGGGCGAGCGCAGACTGTTCGCGCGCACCCCGCGAACGCCGGGGACGGTCACCGTACCGGACGGTTTCACCGTCGCGTCGGACGGACGGCTGTTCGTGGCGCACTACGGAGCCTGCGAGATCTTGGTCTACGCTCCGGACGGCGCGTTGATCGATCGGCTGGCGGCCGGGAACCGGGCGACCAGCCACGCCGCGTTCTCCCCGGACGAGCGCACGCTCTACGTCTCGGGCGGCATCGAAGACGAGTCCGGTCCGGGCGCGATCTTCGCGATCGCCGTCTGATCGAAGTCGAGTCGAGGCGCCTCAGCCGGCCCGCTCCGGGGGACCGCCCATGAGCGTGGCCAGAGCGTCGCGGCTGCGCTCGACGACCGCGTCGAGGTCGCCGTCATAAAGCGAGTCGGGAACGTCCTTCGAGAAGATCTCCAGCACCAAGGGACCCTCGTAGCGCGCGTCACGCAGGCCGTCGAGAAACGGCTGAAAGTCGATCGAGCCGTCGCCCACGGCCAGCCGGTCCAGAAACGAGCGCGGGCGACGATAGTCGGAGACCTGCGCCAGCGAAATCTTGCCCGCGCAGCGCGCGAGACGCGTGCGCAGATCGTGCTGGCCCGCCAGGTTCCAGACGTCGGCGCAGATGCCGAGCGCGTCCGCGCCGACCGCGTCGACGAGGTCGAGCGCGTCTTCGAGATTCCAGGCGAAAGAGTCCTCATTCATCGCTAGCGGATGGAGTGGTTCGAGCGCCAGCCGAACACCGAGCTCGGCGGCGTGATGCGCCAGTCCACGATAGGCTCGGACCGTCTGCTCGAAGGCGGCCTGCACGTCGCCGTCCGCCGCGACGCCGGTGTTGAGGACGAAGACCGTGCCGGGCATCAGCGGCGCGAGCGTATCGAGCGTCTTGACGAAAACGTCCCGTCGCGCATCTAGAGCGACCGGCGTCGGTGCGAGATGCGTCGGAAGCAGCGCGTGCACGTCCGCTTGGAACGACGACACCGAGAGGCCACGATCGCGCACGGACGAGAGCTGATCGCGGCGCTTGCGCGGATTCTCGTCGAGCTTGAACTCCCAGATTTCGATCGCCGCCGCGCCGAGCGCTTCGTAGCGCGAGGCGTCCTGCTCGAAGGACCATGGCCACGTCGTGACTTCGCTGACTCCGAAACGCCACATTGCATCGGGGTCATACCCAAAGCAGCGACCGCTGCAGCCGATGACGCGAGGAAAGCGGCTCGCGTGGGTAGGAGCGTAGTGATGCCGCAACTCTTCGGGCGAGGCTACTCCCGATCGGAGTTGGCCGCCTTCACCGGACGTCTCGACACACTCGCCGGCGTCACTCCCCTCGAACGCGCGGCCGGCCGCGGTCGGGGTGTACGCGAACTCTCGGTGCGGACCGGGAGCGGGTTTTCGTTCGTGTCGGTTGCGGACCGCGCGCTCGACGTCGCGCTCGCGTCGTACGGCGGCGTGCCGCTCTGCTGGCGCTCGTGCAACGACGTCGCCGCTCCCGCGTACGCCGACCACGAAGCCGACGGTTTCTTGCGCACGTTCGCCGGCGGATTGTTCACGACGTGCGGCCTGGCGAACTTCGGTCCGGCGGGCAGCGATGCGTGGGGCACGTTTGGGTTGCACGGCCGCATCAACCTGGCCCCGGCCGAAAGCGTGCGCTGCGAAACGAGCTGGCCTGACGAGCATACCTGCGTCTTCGAAGTCGCGGGGACGATGCGCGAAACCCAGGTCTTCGGCGAGAATTTTCGGCTCGAGCGCCGCCTGCGCGCGTTCGCCGGCGGCAGGAGCCTGCAGCTCCACGACACGGTGACCAACGAGGCCGGCACCCGACGCCCGCATATGATCCTGTACCACTGCAACGGCGGCTTCCCGATCCTCGCGCCGGATGCCCGGCTGTATGTGTCCCATGCGAGCGTTCGACCACGCGACGCGCAAGCGGCGCGCGGTCTCGCGGTATGGGACCGCGGAGCCGAACCGCGGCGAGATTTCGAGGAGCAGGTGTTCGTCCACGAGCCGATCGCGTGCGCCGATGGACGCGCCGCGGCGGTGCTGTGGAATCCGCAACTGTGCGAGGGGCGCGGGCTCGGCCTCGCGATTCGCTTCGACCCCGTCCAGTTGCCGGCGTTCTTCACGTGGCGCATGCTCGCGCACGGAACCTACGTCATGGGCATGGAGCCGGCCAACTGTCCGACGATCGAGGGGCGCGTCGAGGCGGGCAAACGCGGAACGCTGCCGTTCCTCGAACCGGGCGAATCGCGCAGCTACGACCTGGAGTTCAGCGTGCTCACCGGCACCGACGAGCTGGCCGTCATGCTGGGGCAGATCGGCCGTGCGAACGGAGCCGTGGATGCCTGAGAACGTGGTGATCCTCGGAGCGGGCTTCGCGGGGATGAACGTCGCCCGCCACCTCGAGCACGACGGCCGCCGAGGCGAGCTCGCGGTGACGATCGTCAACCGCGAGAACTACATGCTGTTCACGCCGATGCTGCCTGAGGTGGCGAGCGGATCGATCGAGCCGCGGCACATCACGCCGCCCCTGCGCGCGATCTTGCGCACGACCGCCTTCGAGTTGGGCGATTTGAAAGGTGTCGATCTCGACGCGCGTACGGTCGCCGTCACCAAGCGGCGCGAGGGTGGCGAAGCGACCCTGCCGTTCGATCACCTCGTCGTGGCGTTGGGAGCCGAGAGCTCGACGCACGGGGTTCCCGGCGCCGAGGAGCACTCGTTTCCGCTCAAGACCGTGCACGACGCGGTCGTCGTCCGGGACGTGACGATCACTTCGCTCGAAAACGCCGCCATCGCGATGGACGAGGACGAGCGGCGCAGCCGTACGACCTTCGTCGTGGTGGGCGGCGGCTTCACCGGCGTGGAGGCGGCGGGTGAGCTGCTCGCTTTCCTGCGCTCGGCGTCGCGCTTCTATCCCCACGTCGAGCGAACCGATATTCGGGTCGTGCTGGTCGCGGGTAGCGATCGTCTGCTCGAGCAATTGTCGCCCGCTCTCGGTCAGCGCGCCGCGACCATGCTGGCGTCTCGCGGAGTGGAAGTGGTGTTCTCCGATCAGGTCGCATCGGTCGACGCCGGCGGCCTCACGTTGGCGTCGGGGCGGCGCTTTGCCACCCGGTGTGTGATCTGGAGCGCCGGCGAGCGGCCTTCCCCCGCGCTCGAGCGCATCGCGCTCAAACGCTCCGAGCACGGGGCGATCGAGGTTCGTCCCGACCTGTCCGCGATCGGAGCGCCCGGCGTTTGGGCGCTGGGCGACTGCGCGCACATTCCCAAGCCCGGCGGGGGTGCCTATCCGCAAACGGCGCAGCATGCGGTGCACGAAGCGCGCCGGCTCGCGCGCAACCTGGTGGCGAAGGTGCGCGGCGAGGCGACCCGTCCGTACGCGTATCGCGCGCGCGGGATGATGGCCTCGATCGGAGCGCACGAAGGCCTGGCGGAGATCGGGGGCCGGGTGAAGCTCTTCGGTTTGCCGGCGTGGCTGCTGTGGCGGACGTATTATCTCGGGCAACTCCCCGGCAACGACCGCAAGGCCCGCGTCATGCTCGATTGGACCCTCGACTTTCCCTTTCCTCAGGATATTGCGAGCGTACGATGACTCTCGAGAACAAGGTCTGTATCGTCACCGGCGCGTCGACCGGCATCGGTCGGGCCATCGCGACGAAATTCGTCAAGGAAGGCGCGAAGGTCGTCGTCGACTACGTCGGCAAGAGCGAGCCCGCGAACGAGCTGGTCGCCGCGCTCGCGATGATCGGTGGAGAGGCCATCGCCGTCGCCGCGGACGTCAGCGACGCGGACCAGGTGGCGATGCTCTTCGACGAGACGATCAAGACGTTCGGCGGCGTCGACGTTCTGGTCAACAACGCCGGCGTCGAGAAGAAGATGCCGTTCGTCGACACGCCCGACGACGAGTGGGGGAAGGTCATCGCCATCAACCTCACCGGACCGTTTCTGTGCAGCCGGCGCGCGGC
The DNA here is from genome assembly GCA_035504415.1 of Candidatus Sulfotelmatobacter sp. NCBI lineage: Bacteria > Pseudomonadati > Acidobacteriota > Terriglobia > Terriglobales > Candidatus Korobacteraceae > Candidatus Sulfotelmatobacter > Candidatus Sulfotelmatobacter sp. The sequence continues at coordinate 58,266 of DATJRY010000008.1, forward strand.
CAAGCAGATGATCGCTCAGGGCCGTGGCGGCCGCATCATCAACATCTCGTCCGTTCACGAAGATCTGGCCATGCCGACCAACGCGCCGTACTGCGCCGCCAAGGGCGGCCTGCGGATGCTCATGCGCACCATCGCGGTCGAACTGGCTCCTCATGACATTCTCGTCAACAACGTCGCGCCGGGCGCGGTCGACACCCCCATGGATGCCAACCTGAAGACCGACCCGAAAGAGATGAACCAATTGCTGGCCGAGATCCCGCTCAAACGCATGGGGCGCCCCGACGAAGTCGCCGAGCTGTGCGCGTTCTTGGCCTCGAGCGCCGCGTCGTACTCGACCGGCTCCACCTTTTTCGTCGACGGGGGCCTGATCCGGCACAGCGGGTCGCTGTGACCGTGTCGACGGGTACGCCTGCACAGACGATCGGAACCGGCGAGGGAGTCGGCGCGTACGTCATCGCCGACGATCAGATGGCGGCCGGCAGTACGCTCGGCGGCCCGAATCTGTGCATGACGATCAAAGCGAGCGGGGCGATCGAGAAGCTGTATTCGATCGATGCCGGCGAGGTCTTCTTCGGGACCGTCGTGCTGCACTTCTGGGACACCGTTACGCGGGCGAAGCTCGTCCCGCGGCGCGGAACGTTCATCATCCATCCCGGGCACCAGGAGCACGAGTACGAGCTTCCCAATCACGTCAGCGTTCACGAGAACCTCTTCGCGCTCAACGGCGCTCTGCGCGACGGCGAGACCGGACCCGCCGCAGCGTATTACTGGGTCGAATTCACCAACGACGGGCCGGACCTGGCGACCTTCAGCACGTACGCGATCTGTCAACTGCGCGGCCACACCGGGCACGACGTCGTCGCCGCCTACGACGAAGCGCGTCACGCCATCGTCGCGTGGAACGCCGGCAATCCCAATTGGGTTCGGCTCTTCGGCCTCTCGCAGCCGCCCCGCGGGTACGAGACGACCGCCGATCACGATAAGGGCATGTCGTTTCGCTGCCCCAAGCCGCTGTCCGGTACGGTCGACACGGCCGCCGGTCAGGACGTCCTGGGCATCTTCGAGCTGGAGCATACGCTGCAAGCCGGCGAGTCGACCGGCTTCTTCTACAAGTTCGCGCTTTCGGTGGACGGCCGCGCCGCCGCCGAGCGTGCGTACGACGCCGCTCCGCCCGCGGCGGAGGCGCTCGAGCGTACCCGGCAACACTTCGCCGCCGTGTTGGGCCGTTCGATGTTGATCACCCCGGACGCCGAGCTCAACCGTGGGGTGTCGTGGGCCAAAGCGAACATGCTGCGCACGATCTCGAAGTCACCGACGGGGTGGTCGTTCGTGAACGATCCGACGCGTTCCAACAACAGCGTGGGCCGCGATACGGCATGGTTCGGGTACGGCGCGGACTACGTCATGCCCGAGATCTCGCGGGACGCCTTGCTCGCCTACGTCGACGTGCAAGAACCGTCGGGGATGATCGTCGAGTACTACGACATCCGCAATCGCAAAGCCGAGGATTACGGCCTCAACATCAACGACAATACCCCGTTGATCGTCTTGGCGCTGCTGCACCACTATCACGCGACCGGTGACCGAGCGTTCTTGGAGCGGGTGTACGATGCGGCAGCCCGTGCCGCGCGCTATATTCTCTCGCAGCGCGACGAGCGTGGGCTGGTCTGGTGCACCTCGACCAAGACCTCCGATTGGGGCATCATCGGCTGGCGCAACGTGATTCAAAACTACCGTCTTTCCGGCGCGACGACGGAAGTCAATTCCGAGTGCTACGCTGCGTTGGACGCGGTGGCGACGATGGCGGCGCTGATGGGAAAAGCGACCGACGCGACCGAGTTCGCGGCGCACGCGGTCGACTTGCGGAACGCGATCAACGCGCATCTGCGGAACCCGGAGAACGAGCTCTATTACCTCAACATCGACGTCGATGGGCACGCTCGCAGCGACATCACCTGCGACCTCGTCTTTCCCGTGATCTTCGGTGTTGCCGACGACGAGATGGCCGCCCGCGTCGTCAGCCGCCTCAGCGCCCAGGATTTCTGGACCGATGCCGGCATCCGGACCGTGCCGCGCGATGCGCCGAACTACGGCGGCACGCACGGGTACGGTTTGCTCGGCGGCGTTTGGGTCGGCGCGACCTTCTGGTTCGCGTTCGCCGCCGCACGATTCAACGCGGACCTCATGTCGAAGTCGTTGGCCGATAGTTTCGCGCACTATGCCAGCAACCCGCGCAAGAACAACACCGTGCCGGGGCAATTCTCGGAGTGGCTGCACGGCGAGACGCTGGTGAACCAAGGAATGATGCTCTCGCCGTGGTTCCCCCCGCGCTATCTGTGGGCGGCGATCGAGGGCGTCGCCGGGCTGGACATCGCGACGGATCCACCTGGGCTCACGCCGCGCATGGCACCCGGGTGGAAGTGGTATGCGATGCGGAATCTGCCGTTTCGCGGTCGCTCGCTCACCTGGTTCGCGGCGAGGACGCCGGAGCTCTCGCTGTACTCGAACACACCGTTTGCCCAGCAGCCGGCCGAGACGTATACCGAGGACATCTCGCACCTCATTCGTCTGAGCGGCGGTGCGGTCGTTGCGGTCGGATTGCGCCGGCCTGACGGATTCGTGGCGCTGATCGGCAACGCGACCGCGCACACGGTGGCGGCGGCCCTTCGCATCGTCGATCCGCAACTCCGCGGGACCTATGCGATCCGCGTGTACAACAGCTTGCGCAATGCCTGGACCGAGGGTCAATCGGTCACGGCGGAAAAGTTGCGGGACGGGGTGCCGTTCGAGCTCGAAGGTCAAGGCTTCTGCGTGGTCGAGTTCCGCCCCGGGAGCCCGGACCGTACCGAGTGTCCCTGACGTGTTCCGCTTGTCGGTGCCTTCGGCATGGACACCGAGGTGCCGATTACGTCACGGTTCCGGAGGAAGCGCGACGGAGGTCACGCGCTGGATCTGGGAGACGTCCACGACGAGACGGAAGCGCTGGCCGGTTGCCCGCTGCGCGAAAGCCTCCAGCAAAGAAACCTGGTGTGCGGTGGGCAACTGCCTCGACCGGATCAATAGCGTCGCGGTCGGCGGTCGTGAAAGCCAGTCGAAGTCGCTCGATACCAGCGTGGCTTGACGAAAGGTAACGGTTTGAGTCGTCAACGCGCGTCGTAAGGCGCCTTCGAGCGCTGTTTGTCGAACCAGCGCCTGAAGGCTGAACGCGAGAGGGACGACGACGAGAGCCGTCAGACCGCCCGCCCACGCCAACGCCGAACCGGCTCGTCGCCGCGCGTAGCGACCCACCAAGAAGACGCACATGCTCGCAAGCGTGATGCCCAGCAGGTTGGTCACGAAAAGAAGAAGCGCACCGCCGCTGACCTCCCAGTCGGCCGCTGCCGCGCCGATACCGACAACGCAGAGCGGCGGCATCAGAGCGACCGCGATCGCCGTCCCCGCGATGGCACTGGTAACCGATGAACGAATACGCGCGAAGGCACCCACCGCACCCGCGGTGAGGGCGATGCCGAGGTCCAAGAGATTGGGTCGAGCGCGTGAAAGAATCTCACTGCCGAACTCGGAGAGCCCGACCGCTCGCGCCAGCAGCGCGGAGAGCACGACGGCAAGTGCAATGCCGACCGCAAGAGTGATCAAACTGCGCCAAAACATCGCCGCGGCGCCGTCGAGCGCGGAAAACGCTGCGGCTTGAATCGCCGGCATGAGCGGCGCGATGATCATCGCACCGATAATGACTGCTACGCTGTTCTCGAGAAGGCCGAGCGTGGCGATCGCGCACGAGGCGAGTATCAGCACGACGAAGTTGAGGTTCAGGCGGGAATCGGCTGTGAGCAGGCCCGCCATCTCGGCGCGATCCACATGGTCGGACGGGTTGCTTTCACCGAAGGCTTGCCGCCACCACGGCGCGAGTTGCCGGATGCTCATGGGCGAACGGAGGCGACGACCCGCAGCGCTCGAAGCGTGTTCCAACGGCTCGGGTCGCCGGGTGATTCGCCGATCGGGACCGCGAGCGCTTCGGCGTGCGCGCGCTCGAGCTGCCAGCGTCCGTCGGCGCGCCGCTTGCTCTCGACACGGCTCACCGCTTCGCTCATGCGCGGGTCGGCTTGCGACCCCGAGCCGCGAAAATAATCGAGCGCGCGCAGTACGTCATAGCGATAGCGGGGTGGGAACGCGAGCTCGAGGAATGCCGGATCGACGACCTCGCCGGTCGAGCGCCGCCGGAAGAGGCGGCGCTCGAGGAGATACTCCTCGCCGCGGCGGCGGGCGGCCGCGATCTCCGGCGCGCCGCCGACGGCGCGCTCGTAATCGAGCAGTCCTTCGAGCACGCAGATCGTGGTGTGGAACGACGAGCACGTGCTCGGTGGCGCTTCGCAGTTCCAACCGCCGTCGGCGAGCTGGTCGCCGAGGAGACGCTGAACGAGGCTCTTCGTCGGGCGCCCGAAGTACGCGCCGAGCGCGAGCACGCCGCCGTTGATGCACGGTTCGACTTCGCCGGCGAAGTACGGGTTCACGCCGGGCTCGAGCGGTCCCAACTCCCAGTAACCGCTCCGGTTGTCCCACCCCAGCGTCCCGTCGAGGCGGGCGATGGCGGACGCGACGGCTGGGTCCGCCGGATCGGCGCCGGTTGCGCGCAGCAGCTGCAGCGTGAAGAGCGTCGGCAGCCACGTGGAGCCGGTCGACCGGCGCCACGCGCCGTCCGCGTGTTGGGCAGCGAGAATCGCGGCGCCGAGGCCTTCGCGCGGAACGCGGGCCCGCTCGGCCGCGATCTCCGCCGGCGAGGCATCGGTGAGGTCGCGCATCGCCTGCCAGCGGATGGCGGGATCGGCGTCGAGCAGCCACGCGACGGTGTCCACGCCGGTATCGTACGTCACGGCCGGTAAGCATCCTTACCGCGCCGAGCGGTCGGGGGGCGGTACGGTGGCGGCATGTGGAAGCATTTTCCCGTTGCCCTCGCGAGCTTACTCGCGAGCCTCCCGTCGGTCGCGGTCGCCGCTGCGCCCACGGGGGCGATCCTGCCGAGCGTCCTGACCGTCGACACGAAGGCACACACGGCCGTCCTGCCGGTGTACCGCGGGACCGCGCACGGCCAGGCCGTCTGGTACATCGTCACCGACGCCTCGGACGTTGCCACGGCACGTCGGCTGCACGTCATCTTCTCGCCGGCCCTGGCGACGATCGGCGACGAAGCGACGCAGACCGCGACGCGCGCCGGCGGCCGGCTGGACTTCGCGGGTGCCCCGGACTTCGCGCCGACGCGCACCTACGTTGCCTCGGCCGGTGGCTTTCCGCCGACGTCCGCGACGCCGGGCGGCCTCGCCGACGCCGCCTACTCGCCGTTCGTGCGCGTCGCGGGCGAGCCGGGCGTCCTCAACGCACCGATCGTCGCCACTGGCGACGGCCCGTTCGACGTCACGCATCACGCGAACACCGAAGACCGCGTGCTGGCGATCGACACGACGCGCATGACGGTCACGCTGACGCTGGCGCGCGGGTTCGTGAACGGAAAGCCCATGTACTACATCAGCACCGAAGCGTCGGATCCGGTCGCGGCGGCGGTCGAGCGCTCCACCTACGTTCCGCGGTTGGCGAAAGCGCACGCGAGCGCGACGATCCCGATCGGCGTGGTGGCGAACGGGCCGACGGCGCCTGCGTCGGCGCAGGGCCTGCGTTATCTCGCGCTCGACACGCCGCTCGATCGCGACGCGACGCTCGCGAACGCGCCGGAGATCAGCGCCCCCTTCAACGTGCTCTCGCAGGTCCCGGACGTCGCGCGCCCCGACGATGCCAATGCCTACTCGCCGCTCTGGACCGCCTACGTCGTCGCGCGTCCGCAGACCGCCCGGCTGACGTCGTACGCCGCGCTCGCCGGGCAGCAGCCGAGCGCGGCGGGCTTCGTCGTCAACTGCCCGGTCATCGCGTTCGGCGACGACTCGGACTACTGACCGGCGCGCAACCGGAGAGGCCATCGGAGGAGTCGAACGGGCACACGTGTTCACGCGAGGATTTTCGGGCCGGCGCCCATCGTCCGACGCCGCGAAGCGGCTCCCGCCCGGACAGCATCTGGTCGACGACTTCCCCGTCCTCTCGGCGGGGCCGACGCCGCGCGTCGCACCCGAGCAGTGGTCGTTCACGCTCAAGGTTGGGCCCAAGCCGGTGAAGACCTGGGACTGGACGGCCTTCAACGCGCTGCCCAAGACGAAGGTCACGCGCGACATCCACTGCGTGACCACCTGGTCGAAGTTCGACACGCAATGGGAAGGCGTCTCGTTCGACGACATTCTGGCCGACGCGCAGCTGGAAGCGCCGACGCAGTACGTGCTGGCGCACTCCTACGGCGGCTACTCGACGAACGTGCCGGTGGCCGACCTGGCCGGCGGCAAGGCGATGGTGGCGGTCACCTACGACGGCCAGCCGCTCGAGGCCGACCACGGCGGCCCGGCGCGCTTGCTGGTGCCCCACTTGTACTTCTGGAAGTCCGCCAAGTGGGTGAACGCGCTGCAGTTCACCACCAAGGACGAGGCCGGGTTCTGGGAGCTGCGCGGCTACAACATGTACGGCGATCCGTGGCGCGAGCAGCGTTTCGCGGGTGACTGACGCTCGCGCGCTCGCGGTCAAGCCGATCCCGTGGCAGACGGCCAAAGTCGTCGCCGTCGAGCCGCGGACGCCGCGGATCAAGAGCTTCTATTTCGACTTGCCGCAGCCGTTCGCGTTCGCGGCCGGGCAGCACGTCGACGTTCGCTTGACGGCGCCCGACGGATACCGCGCGCAGCGCAGCTACTCGATCGCCTCCGCGCCCGACGACTCCGGCCGCATCGAGCTCGCGATCGAGCTGCTGGACACCGGCGAAGTGTCGGCGTTCTTCCACGAGGTCGTCGCGGTCGGTGATCCGATCGAGCTGCGCGGTCCGCTGGGCGGCTACTTCGTCTGGCCGCCGGCCGAACGCGGTCCGGTGCTGCTGATCGGCGGCGGCTCGGGTCTGGTTCCGCTGATGTCGATGATCCGTCACCGCGCGGCCGCCGGATCGCACGTGCCCGTTTTGCTGCTGCTCTCGGCGCGCACCTGGGACGACATTTTGTATCGTGACGAGCTGCTGGCGCTCGATGCGCGCGAGGACGGCTTCACGCTGGTCCTCACGCTCACGCGCGAGCCGCCTCGGCGCCCGGGGGACTACGGCCGCCGCGTCGACGCGGCGATGATGCACGACGTGCTGGCGAAGATGCCGAGCCTCCCGGCGATCGCGTTCGTCTGTGGGACCAATCCCTTCGTCGACGTCGCGGCCGACGGCACCGTCGCCGCCGGCGTGCCGGCCGCCGACGTCCGGACCGAGCGCTACGGAGCCTGAGCCGCTCGAGGGCCGGCTGCTCGCTTGCTTTAAACCCTCCGACAGAGGACGTGGACGGCCTTTGCGCCAGGTGGTAGCATAGCCCGGCGGTTTTTTACGCCCAGCAACCTCAAGAGGAGTGGAATGAGCAGCCCAGCGATCGGATCCAGCCAGGTCGACGCCGTGCTCGTCGGCGCCGGCATCATGAGCGCCACCCTGGCCGTGATGCTCAAAGAGCTGGACCCCTCGCTGACGGTCGCCGTCTACGAAGGTCTCGAAGCGGCGGCACTGGAGAGCTCGAACGCGTGGAACAACGCGGGCACGGGCCACGCGGCGCTGTGCGAGCTGAACTACACGCCCGAGAAGGCCGACGGCAGCATCGACGTCTCCAAGGCGCTGGTCGTCAACACGCAGTTCGACCTCTCGCGGCAGCTCTGGACGTACCTGGTCAAAACCGGCGCGCTCGCCGACCCGCAGAGCTTCATCCACTGCGTGCCGCACATGAGCTTCGTGCGCGGTGCGGAGGACGTCGCGTACCTGCGCAAGCGCTTCGAGGCGCTCCGGCCGACCGGGCTGTTCGACGAGATGGAGTTCTCGGACGACAAGCGGCAGCTCGAGTCGTGGGTTCCGCTGGTGATGGAAGGACGCGATCCGAACGAGGTCGTGGCGGCGACGCGGACGATCGCCGGCACCGACGTCGACTACGGCGCGCTGACGCGCATGCTGCTCGACTCGCTGCTCGGCAAAGAGGGCTTCGAGGTCGCCTACTCGACCCGCGTGGTCGACGTGAAGCGCGACGGTGACCGCTGGCGCGTGAAGGCGAAGAACGTGCGCGACGGCGGGACGCACGAGGTCAGCGCCAAGTTCGTGTTCCTCGGGGCCGGCGGCGGCGCGCTGCCGCTCTTGCAGAAGTCCGGCATCCCCGAGGCGCGCGGGTACGCCGGCTTCCCGGTCAGCGGCATCTGGCTGCGCAACGACGATCCGGACCTGGCCGCGCGCCACGACGCGAAGGTCTACGGCAAAGCCTCGGTCGGGTCGCCGCCGATGTCGGTGCCGCATCTCGACCGCCGCCACGTCGACGGCGCGACGGCGCTGCTGTTCGGGCCGTACGCCGGTTTCTCGACGAAGTTCACCAAGCACGGCTCGTACCTCGACTTGTTCAAGTCGATCGACGCCGGCAACATCGGGCCGATGTTGGCGGTCGGCAAAGACAATCTCGCGCTCGAGAAGTACCTGGTCGGCCAGATCTTCGAGACGCCCGCGCAACGCTTCGCGGCGCTGCGCGACTACTTCCCCAACGCCAAACAGGGCGAGTGGCGGCTCGAGGTCGCCGGCCAGCGCGTGCAGATCGTCAAGGGCGATCCCAAGCGCGGCGGCATCTTGCAGTTCGGCACCGAGGTGGTCGGCGCGAAGGACGGTTCGATCATCGCGATGCTGGGCGCCTCGCCCGGCGCGTCGACGGCGGTCGCGACGATGATCGAAGTGATCGAGCGCGCCTACGGCGAGCACGTGAAGAACGGCTGGGGGGCGAAGCTGCGCGAGATGGTCCCCTCGTACGGGCGCTCGCTCATCGAGGAACCCGCACTGGCGCGCCAACTGCGCAAAGAGTCCGCCGCCGTGCTGCGCATCGACGGGCTCGCCTGACCGCGATTGAGCCCAATTGGGTCTCACCCGCGCCGGAGCGGAGTGAGACCTGATAGGTCCGAATAGGCCGTAGTCTTGTCTCGCGCCTCGATGTTCGAAGCGTACCGGCTCGCTGCCATCAGCCCGCGGTCGGAAATCCATGCGGCGGCGCGGCGGATCGTCGCTACCGAACCGGCGGGAATTCTGTTGCGTGCGGTGCTGGCGCAATACGAAGGCGACGTCGACGGAGCGATCGCGCTGCTGCAGCGCGGCATGCGCCGCGTCGTCGGCGAGGACCGCGCGTTCTTCGCCGACGTGCTCGGTCCGATCTTGGTCATGCGGCACGACTCCGTCGGGCTGCAGCGCTGCGCGGACGCGCTCCACGCCGCGGGCTGGCTCGCGTGCGCCGACGTCTTTCGTGCCCTGATCGCACTCGAGGGCGGATCCCGCCGCGTCGCGCGCCGGCGTGCCGCCCGCGCGCGCGCCGCACTGGAACACGAGACCAACGACCTGGTGCGCGCGCGCGTTCTGCACCGCTTGGCGCGCGTCGCCTTTCTGCTGAACGACCATGCCGAGGCGCTCGACGCCGCGCGGGCCAGCGCCGGCCTGTGCGCCCCGTTGCAGGCGTGGCGCCTGGCGAGCACCAGCCACTCGATCATCTACAGCATCCACCGCAGCGTGACGGGTAACCTCGCCGAAGCGGATCTGCATGCGACGCTCTGGCGTGAGATGGCGGAACGGTCCGACGACGCGTCGATGGAGCTGCAAGGACTGATCGCCGAGTACGATCTCGCCGTTCACCTGGCTGACGAGTCGCGCGTGGCGACGATCGAGAAGCGCATCGTCGCCAAGAACCTGCCGCAGCAGTACGTCGAACGCTTTCCGTATGCGATATCATACGCGACCGTGCGCGGCTGGTCCGACATGCGGGCGATGCAGACGCTGCTCGAGGTGCTGCTGGCCGCGACCGAGCCGCGCACGTCGAAGTCGGCCCTGTGCCGTGCGCTGATCGCGTTGGCCGCCGCCGCGCGGCACGAGGACGTCGAAGCGCGCGACTCCGTGCGCCGCGCCGTCCACGATCTCGCGCACTCCCGACCGAGCGGTCCGGCATACGAGCGATGGCATCGCCGCATGGCGCGAGCGGCCATCGCCGCCGCCTGTCTGCTGCTGGGAGACGACGTGCGCGCGCAGCGGGTCTTGACGGTGCGGGAGTCACGTCATGGCGAGGGTGAGGACGCGTTGCCGGCACTGATGCGCGCCGGACGGCTCGGCGAAGCGCCGCGCAGCCTGCACGGGTTGGCGCGCGTCTTCGCGCGGGCGGCCGAAGAGCACCGGCTGCAAGCGGTGCCGGCCGACCTCACCATCGCGCAGTTCGAGGTGCTGCAGCTGTTGGGCCGTGGTTGGAGCGCGCAGCGCATCGCCGAGGAGACGGGCCGCACGCGCAACACCGTTTACAACCACACCCGCGCGATTCTGGCCAAGTTCGAAGCGCGACGAGCCGCCGAGGCCGTCGCGATCGCGCGCCAGCGCGGCATCATCGCCTAGCTCGCGGTCACGTTTTCACGCAGCGATGACACGTGCCAACGGAGCACGTAGTCAATCTTGATCGCGGGCCGGTGCGCCCTTTTGACTAGCGTCGAGCGACACCACTCGGAGGTCGCTCGACATGCTAACAGCTCTTCTGGCCGCGTTGTTGCTCCTCACCACGGCGACAGCGTCCACCAGCACGACCGCGTCCACCACCACGACGCAGACCACCAGCGCGCCCGTCATGAGTCCGGCGGATGATTGTCCCCCCGAACCGGGATGCGGCTGAGCGAATCGCGGTGCGCCGGCGCTTGGGACTCTTGACGCTGATGGACTTTCTCTTGGGACACTCGATGCTGCAGGTGCAGCAGCGTCATCGTCTCGCGTCGGTCGATGAGGCGGAGTCGCTCATTCGCGATGAGATCTTGCAGCACGGCTACGGATCGTGGGAGCGGAACCGATGACGGAACGGGCCCCCGCACCGCTCCCGCCCGTCTCGGACCTGCGGCGCATCGCGGCGTTCGTCGTGGTCGCCGAGGAGCTCCACTTTCGGCGAGCCGCCGCGCGGCTGGCGATGGCGCAATCGCCGCTCAGCCGCGCGATTCGCAAGCTCGAATGGGAGCTGGGCACGATGCTCTTCGCCCGCACCAAGCGGGTGGTCAAGCTCACGCCGGCCGGGAGCGCGCTGCTCCCGGCGGCGCGGCGACTGCTCGAAGAAGCCGAACGCTTCGCCGACGCCGCCCGCAGCGTCGACGGTGGGCACTGAGACGAAGCGCGCCGCTCAGGCGGC
>DATJRY010000009.1 GCA_035504415.1 Candidatus Sulfotelmatobacter sp.
GTTCGAGGTCCAGCGAGTAGTCGGCGAGCTTCTCATGAACGTTGTAGGCGTCTTCCGCCCGCGGAAGCGGCTCGCCGATCTGTGGTGGCCAGGGCACGGAATCGATCGTGCCAAGCGGCACGGACGCCCGACCGCTGGCGCCACGAGCCGCGACCGATGGAGAACTCAGGCGGCGGTTCGCGTCGCGACACGGATCACGTCTTCGACTTGCTCCGGCGGAACGTCGAAGTCGAACGCGACATCGGCGACCGTGTCGCCGGCGATGAACCGATCAACGAGGTCCTCGACGCGCGCGCCGCCGTGAACCACGAGCGGACGACCGAACGCGACCCGCGGATCCACCACCACCTCGGCCCGCCGGTACGACGGCAGACGCACTCGCGACGCCCAGCCGTCACTCCCGTAGGTGATCGTCTTGAGATAGTCGCGCACAACCTCAGAGAACTGGTGCTGCCCGGTGCGCACCACGACGAGCTCTAGGAGGTCGTCTTCGTTTCGCTCTGCGGCGTAGTCGTGCAGGGCCTCGGCGCCATCGGTGCACAGCCGCTTCGACGCGAGCGGATGCTCGGGACCGATGTTCTGCGCGAGCGCGTCAACAGCCAGCTGGATGCGCTGTAGGGGAGCCCTGGCCCGACGGAAGGCGGCGAGAACGTATGCCTCTGCGAATCCGATGAACGGGACCGTCGCCTGCGCACCGCCTCGTGGGAAGACGGTGATGAGGGGCTCGCCCGTCGGCGGGCGAGCCCAGGCGTGGATCGTCGACTTGGGGACGTCGAGATAGCCGGCGGCCTCGCGCAGTGTGAAGATCGCGCGGGAGAGCCGCGGGTCGTCGGGCCTGATGACCTTCTCGCTTGCGCTGCGGTTCGCCGCCGGACTCACCGCCGATCGGTTCTATCTTCTCGGCTTCGACGCTACTCGGGGTCGCGCCGGCCGTCGTCGGCATCGCTGGTACCGAGAAGGTCACTGTACTCAGCGATCATGCGTGACCGCCGCATGGTTCGCCTCCGAGCATCGGACAGTTCGCGAACGTAGACGGCCCGCGTCACGTTGGCATCGCGGTGGCCAAGGAGGAACGCAACCTCGTCGATGCTCTCGCCCGCGAGGAGCGCCCGACTGGCGACGGTGTGACGGAAGCCATGCATCGACGGCAGGGCGCCGTGGGGAACCGAGACCGGCTCGCCGCTCTCGTTGTGCTCGTGCAGTATGGGGAAGGTCGGGCGTCCGTCAGGGTCAACCGCGTTCTGCTCGGCCTGGCGGAGAGCGCGAGCGACATTGCGCTGTCCGAGCGGCCGGCCGGTGCATGTGGAGAACACGAAGTCCTGCGATCCGGTGAACTTCGAGCGCTCCTTGTGTCGGCTGAGAATCGCTGCGAGCTCACGTGGGATCGGGACGGTTCTCACGGACCCGTCCGTCTTTGTGGGCTGGACGTTGCCGTGCCGATCCACTTGCGAGGCGAACTCCACCTCGGCGTCTTCCAGGTCCGATATGCGGACGTTCGCCCATCTGAGTCCCAGGAGCTCAGAGACGCGCGCGCCGGTGAGCGCCGCCAACGTGAACAGCGTGCTGTAGGGCTCGCCGGCGGCGCCGACCGTCTGCTCAAGCTCGCCTCGCTCGAACAACCGGCGCTTCGCACTCAGGCCAGGCTTCGGCCGCTCGGAAGGCAGCAGGAGCGAGACCGGGTTGCTCCCAGCCCAACCGAGGCGCCGCGCCGCGTAGCGATAGATCCGATTCACGACGCCGACAACGATGACGATCGTCGACTCGGCAAGCCCGTCGATACGCAGTGTTCGCACGAGCGCCGCGACATCGTCCGGGGTGATCGTGTCGAGACGGTGCGTCGCGAAGCGCCGCATCAGGTGCTGCTCCACCGCATTGCGGTAGCAGGCCCGTGTCGTGGCCCGGAGATCCACGACGGGACCATCGAGCCACTGCGCCGCCGCATCGCCGAAGCGCAGCCGAGCGTTCGACGCGACCCGCTCGCCACGTGCCCGGCGGACGAGCAGCTCATCGCGAGCTGCACGTGCAGCGGTAATGCCGCCGTCGACGGTTCGCCACCGCTGCCGGCCGGCTCCGTCCTTGAAGCCGACCTCGTACACACCCGACGCCCGGCGGTAGATATTGCGCTCCACGCGCACGCGGCGGGGAGCGGCCTTGCTGTCATCTGCGGTCGCCATGGCTCACACCACCGCCGCCAGTGTTGCCGCAAGATGGCGAGGCCGGCCGCCACCGTTCCTCCACGCGTCGAGGTCTGAGCGCCGGAAGTAGAGCTTGCAGCCAGGACCGTCCTGCTCGGAGGGAATCGCTCGTTCGGCCGCCAGCTTGCGAAGCGTGTCGCGATGTACGCCGAGGTACTCCGCGGCATGACGGGAGTCGAACCACTCGTCAGGGCGATTGTCCGACACGACGAGTCGGTCG